>DASRYX010000058.1:0-9281 GCA_035686985.1 Planctomycetaceae bacterium
CATCGATTCATCGGCCACCCGCGGCGGATGAACATGGAGGTTCAGCTCCAGGTGCGCAATATCGAAGTGTCGGTCTTCGGCCCGGAGAAACAGCGGCTGATTGATGTAGTGCCACGTGCTGTGATGAAACCGATCCTTGTGCGGTTCGGGCAAGCCGCGGGCGATGTCGGGCCAGACGGCGGCCTGCAGGAAGAGCCATTCGCGCTGATCTTCTGCGTCCGTCAGCTTCTCGGGCAACTTCTCCTGAAAGTCAGCACGATATCGCGGGTGGTGCGACAGCAGATCCAGAATCTCCAGCCGTTGCCGCGGCGTGATCTGTCGCCAGGCGATGGCCGCAATGATCCGGTGCCCGGCGTCGCTCCAGGCACTCGCCGTCAACGGTGCGGAAAGAATCAACAGCACGGCGACGAGAAGCGTCGACACGATCCGCGGCATTGCACACATCCTGGTTCAATGGATGAACAGAATGTACTGCGAGCGGCATGAACCGGCCAGCCGCGTCCGGCGTGATTCACACGTTCTTCACCGAGCCGATTACGGGCTCGGCAACGCGGCCGATTGCTGGTTACGCCACTGCTCGAGCTGTTGCGGCGTCATGTTGACCGGCGGCGCGGCTTCCGTTGGTCGGCGTGACACCGGCGCTTTGTCGGTCGAATGCCATGACGCAGGCTGAATCGTCGGCTCCAGCACCGGGGTCGTCGGTTCCTGACGGGCGACCGCGCTCTTCGCCTGGCGGTCATTTTGAATCTTCGCGAGCAGCGTTGCGGCAATCGCAAGGTCCGGCTTGGCTTCCACCGCGAGGCGCAGATTGCCTTCGGACTCGACGAGCAGGCCCTGCTGATGCTGCAGGTATCCCACATTGTAGTGCGCTTCGCCCGGGGTCACGATGGTTTTGAACGCGGACAGCGCCCCCTCCCAGTCGCCTGATTTCCCGAGGATAATCGCCAGCTGATGTTTGTAGAGCGGCTCGTCCGGCGCGAGCTCGATGGCGTCGCGATACTTCTTGACCGCCGGTCCCCATTGCTGCTGTGTGGAATAGTATTCGCCCCAGGCCGCGTGAACCAGCGGATCTTTCGGGCGCAGTTTCTGGGCCTTCTGCAGGTGTTTTTCAGCTTCCACCTGGCGGCCGGCGAGTTGCTCCAGCCGCGATAGTCCCAGCAGGGCATCGACGGACTTCGGATCGAGATCGAGCGCTTTCTGATACGATTCCCGGGCCTGCGGCAACTGCTTCTGCTGTTCCTGCCAGCGGGCATATGCCACGTGCACGCGCTCAGGATGCTTCGGTTCCCGGTTTTCCGCCATGTCAGACCCGGGCACCATCATCGAATGTTGCTCGGGCGCATTCGGCGTACGATCGGCAAACTTCGGCACGGAGGGCGTTTTCATCGTCGAGCAGCCGACGACGCTGAGCATGACGCCCCCGACGCAGCAGGCGACCCACTTCGGCAACTGTGATTTTGGCATGGGGCTGATCTCCCGCGGCGCAACGGCGCGGCGCTGTTACACCTGATGGAATAAGCGTGCCGCCGCAGTGGCGATCAACGGCTCGGTCCACTCGAACGGATGTTCCTGATACCGGCAAATCGCATCGGCAAGATCGATCAGATCGCGCGGATCGCTCGACTTCGGTGCGCGGCCGAGGTCGTAATAATGCGTGAAGACATACTCGATGACAGTGTCGGAAAACGGCACCCGCCGCTGCTGACACAGCAGTTCGAAGATCTTCCGATAGACCTCGCGATTGGGCGGATCGAGCCGCACCTTGTGACGGATGCGCCGCAGAAAGGCGTCATCCACAAGGTCTTTGGGCTCGAGATTGGTCGAGAAGATGATGAACTGTTCAAACGGAACGGCGAGTTTGCGGCCCGATGACAGCGTGAGGTAATCGATCCGGTCTTCCAGCGGCACGATCCAGCGGTTCAGCAGATCGCGCGGGCTGACCAGTTGACGGCCGAAGTCGTCGATCAGGAACACGCCGCCGTTGGACTTGAGGTGCAGCGGCGCGTTGTAAAAGTTCGACGTCGAGCTCTTCTGCAGTTCGAGCATCTCAAGCGTGAGTTCACCGCCGGTGATGATGACCGGTCGCCGGATGCGTCGCCAGCGGAGATCGCACGGCGTATCAGCTACCAGCAGCGTGCTGGAATCGGACAGCGACTGCCGCGGCAGAATGCCCTTTCGCGCGAGGTCGCCTTCATCCGTGGTCTGATGCACGACCGGATCGAACATCGTGATGATCGTGTTTTCCGCCTGGATCGCGTACGGGATGTAGATCTCGCCGCCGAAGATGTTCAGGAACCGGCCGAGCCCTTTCGCCAGGACAGTTTTGCCGTTGCCGGGGGGACCGTACACGAACAGTGACCGGCCGGTGCACACCGCGGGGCCGATTTCGTCCAGCAAACCGGGGCGAATCACGCTCTCCGAGAACGCCGCGGTCAACGTGGCAGGCGTGCAGGGGACGCCGGTCACCGTCTGCCGGCGACACTGCGTGATGTATTGTTCCAGCGGAACCGGAACTGGTCCGACGTACCGGCACTGCTCAAAGACTTCGCGCGCTCGCACGCGGCCGAGTTCCGTCAGCGCGAACCGGAAGGAGACTCGACCGACCAGATCCGCGCCGGAGACTTCAATGCAGCGCTGATCTTTGAGGAATCGCAACGCTTCATCGACGATCGGAAAGACGAGCCGCACCTGATGTGCGATGTCCTGGCCGACGAGGCTGCCGTGCATATACAGCAGCTTCAAGACCATCTCGGCGAGTTGACCGAGCGTCAAACCCGTGTCCGCGAGTGTCGCCGGCATCCGCGGCGGGATCGCCGGTGCCGCCGCAGCCGTAGGTGACGATCCCGATGGACCCGCCGCGGTTTTCGAACGTTGCACCAGATCGGAATACAGGTCGTGAACCTGTGCGGTGCGCGCACTCGCGTCCGTCGACGCCGGAGCCGCAGCGACGGCGTCCGACCCGCTCGTCTGGAGCAGTTCGTCGGCGAGGGACCACGAGCGCTGCGTCACGACACATTCCCCCCACAACAGAGAACAAGGAACTCATCAAACCCGGTTCGATGCGCAATCAGCGGATATTCGTGGCCCCTGAAGATCCGCCGCCGCCACTTCCCGAGTTCGATGCCGAACCGCCCAGACCCGACGAACTACCGCCGGATCCACCCACTGTGAACAATCGCGGCGGTTGAATGGCCTGCAGTTCCATTTCCCTCAGACGATCGATTTCCTGACCCGGTCGGCCTTGGAAACGATCCGGGCGGACAACAACCGGAACACCACCGCCGGGACAAATTTCCGCGAGTGCCGCTTCGACATTGCTGCCGCGCACCTGTCCGTTCGCAACGCTGCCGCCCTGAGCGACGTACACCGTCCGGTACTGAGCCGGGGCAAAGTGCGCGATCCAGGTGAGGTGATCGCGACCGACCGAGTTCAATTCATGCGTGGGTTCGAAATGGTAGTCATGCAGCGTCGTGGCTCCGATCCAGCCCGCGCACGCCTGCTGCTGCCAGACCGCTCGCACATACCCCGCGTCTTCAGCGGCATACGGATGCGGCCAGTAATGGGCGTGGTGATATTGATGGACCCAGTGCTGCTTCGGTCCGGTCGGCCGCGCTTGCGGCGGCCATAGCTTGCCGTGCTTTTCCACCTGACGCGTGCCCGGAGGATCCTGAGCCCGCAGCGCCCACCATTCATCGGTGTAAGCCGCCGGCTCGCCAGCACTCATGACATTGGCCGACAAGACCGAAATCGCCAGTCCGTTGACCAGCCGCCGATACGCATGACTCTGGTTCATCATCCCCCCCGAGACGTATGCTCGAAGCCCCGGGGCGCCGGCTTCCTCAGATGGAATACCGACGACACTCCGCAGGGGCGTCGTCCGCGGTTTTTATCGACCGGGGACGTGGCGGGGCATGACGGGAAAACCGATTTTGCGGCCTGCGTCGACTGTGCGGCGTGTCAAGACGAAGTCGCGCTCAGGCGGGGATCTCGACGTAAACGTCGTCACCATCGACAGTTGCCGGGAACGTCGGCACACACATGCGGGGATTGAGCTGATGCTGCCCGGTCGAAACGCTGAATTGCCAGCCGTGCCAGGGGCAGGTCACGACATCGCCGCGGACATACCCTTGGGCGAGCGGTCCACCGGCGTGTGGGCAGATACCTTCGATAATGCTCACGCCCGTTTCGAGGCGGAACACGGCGAGCACCCGCCCGGCAACGACGAACTCGCGGCCTTTGCCAAGCACCAGTTCGTCCAGACGGCAAACACGTTCACGGCTCATCGAAGATTCGCATCCTATCCGGCGAGACGTGGCTGTTCCGCGGCTGGCTTCTGGCGAACTTTCGGCTCGCTTTTCCACCGCCGATGGACCCAGAAATATTGCTCGGGCCGACGACGGATCGCGTTTTCAATCGCGCTAGTGAACCCCTGCGTAATCTCGCGCACGGGATTGTCGCTCGTCAACGCACGCGGATCAATCACCGCCTCGCAGCGCACCTGGAATTGAGACCACGTGGAATGCGTGAAGTCATCGGTACATCGAGCGGAACAGCCAACAACCACAATCGCGTCGTACTCCAGAGCGAGCAGCGCAATCGATTTGAACGTCGATGCGGAGTGTCCGAAAAAGTCGACAAACAGTCCGCGCGGGCCGGCGTCCTGATCACAGAGCAGGGCGAGGTTGCCGCCTTTCTTGAGCAGGACCAGCATGTCGTCATAGCCCCCTTTTTTGGACATCTGCCGATGCCCCCGGTCTTCGCGATAACGACGAAACCACCGGTCGAGCAGCGGGTTATCCATCTCACGGGCGACGACACCCAGCGGGAAGCCCCACATCCCGAACAGAGAGAGCGCGATTTCCCAGTTGCCGAAGTGTCCTGCCAGCAGGAGCAACCGTCGCCCGGACAACAGGGCTTCATTGGTTTCCTGCAGCCCGATGAAATCGGTCAACCGGCGGTAGTTCCACAGATGCAGCTTCCGGGGCGATTGCACGACTTCGACCACAGTCCGGAACAGATGTCGCCACATTCCGTAAGCAAGTTCGCTGGCCTCGCGATGGGACAGATCCGCCCCGAAGGCCCGCCGCAGATTTTCCTGAGTAACGGGAAAACGTGTGAGTTTTCGCGGCAGGAGGAACTGCACGCACCACGCCAGGGCATCGGCGAACCGGGCCGCCACGCGCACGGGCAGACACTCGACGGCACAGACCGCGAGGCGGAAGCCGAAGTATTCCAGCCGATGACGAAGGGTGATCGACACGCTTGTTTCCGCTTGATTGAACGGTGCCATCCGAGGGCGGAAGTCTCGTCTCTCGCGGCGGAGGCGTCAATGCAGTTTTTACGGAAGTTCGTGGGTTTGTGGCTCATTGGAACGGAACCCGCTCAAACCGATCTTGACCGACCGCCGCAGGGACTGATAAACGACATTCGAAAACGGCACCTTTCCGTGAGTGAACCAAGGCGATGCGTTTCCTTCTCTTACCGTTGCTGCTGTTGACGTTGCTCGCGGCACCGGTCACCGCCGCGTGGGTCGATGAGCGGTCATTCGGGATCTTCGAGTTCCACGCGGAGTTTCCGCTGCGCGACATCGAGCCGCTGGTCGTCGAACTCGGCGAGTTGCAGAAGGACATCGAGAGCACGCTCGATCTCAAGTGTAGTGATCGTCGCATCGAAGTCTATCTGTTCAGCAATCGCTGGAGCTACCAGCAATACACCCGCAAGAACGTTCCCGACGGCGCCGGCCGGCAGGCCCTGTATGTCGCCGGCAACGACGCGGGCCGCGTGTATGCGTATCGGCATCGTGATCTGGACACCGATCTAAGGCACGAAACGACACATGCGCTGCTGCACAACGCGCTGCCGTATGTCCCGCTGTGGCTCGATGAAGGTCTCGCCGAATATTTTGAAGTTCCGGCGGGTCTTCGCGCGGAAAAGCAGGTCCGGATGCGCGTGCTCGGAGGAATTGTGAATCGCCGGATCGCACCGTTGTCGCAACTCGAAGCGATCCGCAAGCTGCCCGACTTCACCGCCAATGATTATCGCGACGCGCGCTGCTGGATTCATTTTCTGTTGCACGGACCGCCGGAAGCGCATGCCGCGCTCGAAGAGTTCCTGGCGACGATCCCCACCGGGCGTGAACCGACTCCGGTCAGCGTCGGCCTGCAGCGGCGGTTGCCCGATCTGGACGCACGCTTTCAACAGCACTTCCGGTAACGGACGCTGACCGGCCGATTCACCGGCGGCTAGCGCCAGGCCGCTCACAATCCAAACGCCGTCGGCGGCTCTCGTTGGGGCCAATCGTCTTTCACTCTCCGTTCAGTTGTCACACCGCCACCGGGCGCTACAATCGAGTGAACCTACGTTGACCGATTGTCCACACGGATGGCCTCGTTTCGATGACCGACGCCCCTCTCGTGATTCGCGGTGCGCGCGAACACAACCTGCAAGATGTCTCCCTGTCTCTCCCCCGCAATCAGCTCATCGTCATGACTGGCGTGAGCGGGTCGGGCAAAAGCTCACTGGCGTTTGACACGCTCTACGCCGAAGGACAACGGCGGTACGTCGAATCCCTGTCGAGTTATGCCCGCCAGTTCCTCGGCCAGATGCCGAAGCCCGACGTCGACAGCATCACCGGCCTCGCGCCGTCGATCTCCATCCAGCAGAAGACCGCCGGGAAGAACCCGCGCAGCACCGTCGGCACGATCACCGAGATTTACGATTATCTGCGTGTGCTGTATGCCCGCGTCGCCAAGCCATGCTGTTATCAATGCGGCCGACCGATCACGGCCCAGACGCGCGACCAGATTGTCGAATCCGTCCTGCGACTCCCTGAGGGAGCGCGGTTCCAAGTGCTCGCACCGCTGGTGCAACGCCAGAAGGGTGAATTCAAAGATCTCTTTGCGGACCTGCTGAAACAGGGTTACCTCCGGGCCCGCGTCGACGGCAAGTTCGTGCAGTTGTCCGACGATCTGAAACTCGACAAGCAGATGAAGCACACGATCGATCTGGTGGTCGATCGGCTGGTCGCAGGGAAGACGGCGCGGCCGCGCGTCGCGGAAGCCATCGAGCAGGCGTTGAATCTCGCCCAGGGAAAATTGCTGATCTCAACGGAGAATTCGTCTCCGATCACGGAAGAAACAGCCCGCGGTGCGAAGCCGCAGACGGAAGAGGTCGAGTCGACTGACACGCTGTATTCGAGCGATTATGCCTGCACGCATTGTGGCATCAGTTATGAACCGCCGGGGCCGCAACTCTTCAGTTTCAACAGCCCGCTGGGGATGTGCAAGGAGTGCAACGGCCTCGGCATCCGTCACGATTTCATGCGGGACAAACTTTTCGCCGATGAGACCCTTTCGATCGCCAAAGGCGCGATCGGGCTGCTGGGAAAACTCTCGGCGATGGGCCGCTGGCGGCGTCACATTTACGACGGTGTCGCGCGGGCCATCGAGCAGGATCTGAAACTTCCGGAAGGCATCGTCCTGAAGAAACCGTGGAATGAAGTCCCCGCCGCGGCGCAGGACAAATTCCTTCACGGTCTTGGCGAACGGAACATTACCTTTTCGTTCCGTCATCGGGGCGGGACCTGGAAGCATGGCGGCCAGTGGAAAGGCTTCATTCCCGAGTTGCTGGAGGAATACCGCACGACGAAAAATCCGATGCGCCGCAAGCAGCTTGAAAAGTACATGCAATTCATCGGCTGCACGGCGTGTGGCGGAAGTCGGCTGAACCCGCAGGCGGGGAGTTATCGACTGACATCCAGAAGTGTGGGAGCAGGAGAGTCCGGGGGTGGGGGAGTGGAAGAAACGCCTTCACCCAAGAAAAAACGCAAAACGTCTTCCGCTCCCGTACTTCCGCTCTCCGGCACCCCCGCACACTCGCTATCGCTCCCACAGGTCTGCGCACTGAGCGTCGCCGATGCTGCGACATTCTTCGGTGATCTCGAACTCGATGAGACGCAGCGTTACATCGCGGAAGAAGTGCTGAAGGAAATCCGCGGCCGGCTGGGCTTTCTCCTGCGCTGCGGTCTCGACTATCTCACCCTGGATCGCACAGCGCCGACGTTGTCCGGCGGTGAAAGCCAGCGGATTCGGCTTGCGGGACAAATCGGCTCCGGGCTGGTCGGTGTCGTTTACATTCTTGACGAACCGTCGATCGGCCTGCATCCGCGCGACAATGTGATGCTGCTCGGTTCACTGCAGGATCTGCGGGATCAGGGCAACACCGTGATCGTCGTCGAGCACGACGAAGACACGATGCGCGCGGCCGATTACATCGTCGACTTCGGCCCTGGCCCGGGCGTTCGCGGCGGTAAGATCGTTGCGGAAGGCTCCGTCGAAGATCTGAAGAAATCGGAACCGAGTCTGACGGGGGCGTATCTCTCCGGTCGAAAACAGATCGAGATTCCGGCCAAGCGTCGTCCGCCCAGCGACAAGAAAATCGTCATCAGCGGGGCGACGCATCACAATCTGAAAAACGTCACCGCCGAGTTTCCGCTGGGGACGTTCATCTGCGTCACCGGCGTGAGCGGCTCCGGCAAAAGTTCGCTGGTCAATGACATTCTCTGGGAAATCCTGAACCGCGACATCAACAAAGGCGAAGGTCTCCCCGGTGCTCACAAAAGCGTCACGGGCCTGGAGCACATCGACAAGTCGATCGACATCGACCAGTCGCCGATCGGTCGCACGCCCCGGTCGAACCCCGCGACTTATACGAAGCTGTTCGATCTGATTCGGGACTTCTACACGCAACTGCCCGAGAGCAAATTGCGGGGGTTTAAGCCCGGCAGGTTCAGCTTTAATGTCCCCGGCGGCCGTTGCGAAGCCTGCGAGGGTCACGGCGCGAACAAGCTCGAAATGGACTTCCTCGCGGATATCTGGGTGACATGCCCCGTCTGCCAGGGACACCGCTTCAACAAGGAAACATTGGACGTTCATTTCAAAGGCAAGAGCATTGCCCAGGTTCTCGAAATGGATGTGCAGGAAGCCCTGACCCACTTCGAAGCCTTCCCGAAGATCAAGGCGCAGCTGCAGACGCTGCATGATGTCGGCCTCGACTATCTCAAGCTGGGACAACCTTCGCCGACGCTGTCCGGGGGTGAGGCGCAGCGGGTGAAACTCGCGAAAGAGTTGAGCAAACGTTCGACCGGCAAGACGGTTTACATTCTTGATGAGCCGACGACCGGGCTGCATTTCATCGACATCGAGCACCTGCTGCGCGTGCTGCACGGCTTTGTCGACGCGGGCAACACCGTCATCGTCGTGGAACACAACCTCGACGTGATC
>DASRYX010000059.1:0-2425 GCA_035686985.1 Planctomycetaceae bacterium
CGTCCTTCGGAGAATATGAAGCCGATATCGGCGTGGCGAAGTCGCTGACCTTCGAAGATCCGATTGGTGGCGTCTACAAGCGGTTGCTGGTCACGTCCGACGGACGGCATCTTCTCGGCGGGATGCTCGTGGGTGATGCGAGCGACTTCACGAAACTGCTGTCGCTGACCCGCAGTGGAAAGCCGTTGCCAGGGCCGGCTCACGAGCTGATTCTCGGCGCGGCCACGAAAGGCGCCGGTGCGAGCGAACTCGCCGACGATTGCCAGGTGTGTTCCTGCAACAACGTGACGAAAGCCGCAGTCTGCGCCGCGGTGCAGGGCGGGGCGGCGACGATCGGGGCGCTCAAGTCGTGCACGCGGGCCGGGACCGGTTGCGGCGGCTGCATCCCGTTGGTCACCGATCTGCTCCACGCGGAACTGGCCAAGGCAGGCAAGATTGTCGACAAGTCGCTGTGTGAACATTTCCCCTATTCGCGGCAGGAACTGCTGCAGATCATCAAGGTGAAGCAGTATCGAAACTTCGCCGATGTGATCCGTGGCCATGGACGCGGGCATGGTTGCGAAGTCTGTAAGCCAACGGTCGCGTCGATTCTCGCCAGCCTGTGGAACGACAAGATCCTCGACGGTGACCGCGACACACTGCAGGACACGAACGATCGGTTCCTCGGTAATATTCAGCGAGGCGGCACGTATTCCGTGGTTCCGCGCGTGCCCGGTGGGGAAATCACACCGGATAAGCTGATCACGCTCGGTGCGGTCGCGAAGAAGTACGGTCTCTACACGAAGATCACTGGGGGGCAACGCGTCGATCTATTCGGCGCTCCGGTGCATCAGTTGCCTGCGATCTGGGAAGATCTCGTCACCGCCGGGTTTGAAAGCGGGCATGCCTACGGCAAAGCATTGCGAACGGTCAAGAGTTGCGTCGGCACGACGTGGTGCCGGTACGGCGTCGGTGATTCCGTCGGCTTCGCGATCCGCATCGAAAACCGCTACAAGGGCCTGCGATCACCGCATAAGTTGAAGTCGGCCGTGTCGGGCTGCACGCGTGAATGTGCGGAAGCGCAGAGCAAAGACTTCGGCCTGATCGCGACGGAGAAGGGCTACAACCTTTACGTCTGCGGCAATGGCGGGACCAAGCCGCGGCATGCGGATCTGCTCGCCGCCGATCTCGATGAAGACACCTGCATCAAGTACATCGACCGCTTCCTGATGTACTACGTCATGACCGCGGACCGGCTCACCCGCACCTCGGTGTGGCTCGAAAAACTCGAAGGGGGCATCGACTTTCTGCGCAAGGTGGTCATTGATGATTACCTCGGCATCTGCGCTGAGCTCGAAGCGATGATGCAGCGTGTCGTTGATACCTACCATTGCGAGTGGGCCGAAGTCGTCAGAGACCCCGAGCGGCGGAAGTTCTTTCAGCAGTTCGTGAACACTGACGAGACCGAACCGACGATCGAAATCGTGCACGAGCGCGGCCAGTCGCGCCCGAAAGACTGGTCGAGTGACACGATTCCCGTCACCGAACTGACATTGCCCAACGGAAAGAAATATCTGCCAGCGACCGATGATCGCACCTGGGTTCGTGTCGGGAAGGTGGATGACTTCCCCAATGAAGGCGGCTCGGCGGTTCGCTATGGCTATGCGCAGATCGCCGTCTTCCGCTTCACGAGCCGCAACGAGTGGTATGCCACATCGAACATGTGCCCGCACAAACAGGAATTCGTGCTCTCCCGCGGCATCATTGGTGATGCGCAAGGTGAGCCGAAGGTCGCCTGCCCGCTGCACAAGAAGACATTCTCGTTGAAGACGGGTGATTGCCTGACCGGTGAGCCGTACTCGATCGACACCTTCCCGGTGAAAGTGGACGGAGACGACGTGCTCCTCTTCGTCCCACCGCCCGGCAAGCTGGCAACGCAAACCGCGATTGAACAACGGAAGTGTGCGAGCTCGTGCCATCACGCATCGGCGTGTCAAGAAGTCGTCAGTCTGACCCCGTAGGGTGGGCTGTGCCCACCACGTCTCTTAACCCGTCCAGAAGGTGGTGGGCACAGCCCACCCTACAGAAGTATGATTGCCGTGTCGCCCTCATCGTTGCCCAACTTCGTGGAAGACTTGCTGCGTGAGCAGCAGGATCTTTCTGCGGTGGAGCAATTCGCGCGGGCGCATGCGGATCTTCACATCGATCCCGCCGAACGTCGTTACCGGTCACTCCTGCCCGCGACGGCTCCGCAGCCCGGACAGCAGTACGGCTTCGAAGTCGACCTCGATCGCTGTTCTGGTTGCAAGGCGTGCGTGACGGCGTGCCATGCGATGAACGGGCTGGATGATCACGAAACGTGGCGCGAAGTCGGCCTGCTCGTCGGTGGGTCGTACCGGTTGCCGGTGCTGCAGCACGTCACGACGGCCTGCCATCACTGCGTTGA
>DASRYX010000060.1:0-3238 GCA_035686985.1 Planctomycetaceae bacterium
GAAAAGATCGCGGAAGCGAAGCCGACGCCGTTCAAACCCTCGCGTGAAAAGCCGGCGGAAACGACAACGGCGGCGTCAGCTGAGAAAGACAAGAAACCCGAAACGACCGTCGCCAAGCCGGTGGTCATTCCGAAGACTGAAACGGCGGGCGTTTCGTGGACCCCGGAAACGGTACAGCTCATCGGTGAAGAACTGAAGGACGCCACGCCGGAAGAACGGGCCGAATGGCACGAACACCTGAAACGCGTTGATCCCGCGGTGATTCCTGACATTCTGCGCGCCCGCCGATTGACCCGGCAGGTCTCGCAAGCCGCCCAGCAAGACATCAAACCGGTGCTCGATCGTGGCGTGACGTTCCAGGAAGCCGATCGCACCGCGAGCACGGCTCCGGACCGCGGTTTCACGCTGCGTGAACGCGAAGCCGGCGGCGTCCAACCAGTCGGGTTCTCGAATGCCCCGACAAGCAACCGTGTGACGCAAGCGGGCTACCAGACTCCCGAAGGCGTGTCACAGCGGGTCGATTTTGCGTCGCACCAATCTGCACCGAAGACGGGTAACGACCCGGTGGTGCTGCAGGGCTATGTCATTGATGACGGTGGCCCCGCGTCCGATCTGAACCGCAACTCGCCCCCGGCCATTGGCGGCACCTCACTTCCGCGAGCGAGTACGACGCCCGAACCGGCGGCGAGCATCGCCTGGCCACCGCCGAGCAACAAAACACCCGCCGCGACCGGTCCGGCTAAAACGGCATCATCTCTGCCATTCGGCAGCGGCTTCGTGCAGAACGTAGTGGGTCTCGTCCCGAATCGCGGTAACACCGTCACCCCTGCGGCGAACACCGTCCCCGCACCGCTGACGGCAGCGGCCCGCAATCCGGGTTGGGGCAGCGAACTCGAACGCACGATCGCGGCACTCGAACAGGAAGTCGCGACACTCAAACCGACGGGCACACCCGAAGCGCAGAACGATTATCTCCGGAAACATCTCGCGCTGCGGCAACTCTATCTGCTCACCGATCGCCAGGAACGGGCGCTGACCGCCATCCCCGGCATCGACCCCGCGGATCAGGAATTCTGGCAGCAGGTCTTTTGGGGCATGTCGAACTATCTCGACGTGCAGCACATCCCCCGGCCGCAGGATCGCGCGACGCAAACCATCTCGCAGATGAACACCGCAATCCGCCGCCTGCAGGAACAGGCCGATCTGCAGATTCGCAACGTCGCGTTCTGCCGGGCGATTCAATACTTCGGCAACTACGAGCGGTTCCCGCGGGATGAATTCCGCCCGGGTCAGGAGGTGCTGCTGTATGCCGAGGTCGAAAACTTCAAGAGCGAGCCAACCGCGGATGGGCAGTACCGCACGCTGTTGCGGTCGACAATCGAGATTCTCAGCCCCAACGGTGACCTGCGGAAGCAGATCGATTTCGCGGCGACGGAAGACCTTTGCCGGAATTACCGCCGCGACTACTTCCACAACTACCAGTTCACGATTCCGGACCGCATCCCGCTGGGTCCGCACACGCTGAAGCTCACCGTCTTCGACGAGCTCAGCGGTCGCATGGTCAGCTACACGGCCAACTTCAACGTGCAGTAGCCACCATCTCGGGTGGCTGGGGCGAAGTCTTCGCCGCCCCAGTTGAGTATTTCATCCGGTCTCTGGGTCGTCGCAGGCTCCGACCCAGCCACCCATCGCCTTGTCGATGGCATACCGTCTGTTGGTTACTTGCTGCGTTTCGGTGCGGCGGACTCGATCTTCAACGCTTTCTGCAGCTTGGTGAACTCAGCGTTCACCGCATCGACTTCGCCCAAGATGTCCGCACAGCACGCGCACATTTCGACGTGATCACCCTTCGCGAGCGCTTTGTCCATCATGTCGCAGTGACCCAGAATCTTCTTCTGCAGCTCTTCGATCTTGACGATGGCGGCCTGGGCGTCCTTGTTGTCAGGATTCGCCTTCTTCAACTCCGCGAGACTTTTCTGCGCTTTGGCAACACCGTCTCGTGCGGCCGTGGCATGCTCTCGCGCTTGGGTGGGCGTCGGCGTCTCGGTCTGTCCGTAGTGATAGAGTACGCGCGCCTGAGTGTGCGCGTGCTGTTGCCAGCCTTGTGCCTGCCAGAAGTTGTAGACATCACCGCGAGCCTTGGCGCCGCCAGTCTGCTGAGCCAACCCGGCTTGAGTGGAGATTCCCAACAACACCGCCACGGCGATCATGACTGATGAAAGCTTCATCCCATTCTCCTCGAAGTTCGACTCGACCCCAGCCACCTGAAAAACGCTTTCAGGATCATCTATGTCGACGGCTCTGTTGAATACGGCCAGATATCACAGCGACATCAGTGCGAGGTCTTGCATCAAGCTAAGCTGAGAAAACTCCAGGAGCGATCAGGCGATTCGCGATCTCTGAATCGAGAAAACCACCGCAGGCAGGTGGTGGAATTCACCAGCTGGCGGATCTCTCAGACAATTCCGATGCTATCCCGTCGAGCGATGCAGGAAAAGAATTTTCCGGTCGTTGTCGAAATTGTCTTCCGCGATTCGACTAACGGGTGACAATCGAACAAACTGTCACTCCCCGTTATGGAAATTAACCATGCCCAAGATGCTGTTCGTTAACCTGCCGGTCGCCGATCTCGCGAAATCGATGGCCTTCTACACGGCTCTCGGATTCAAGAACAACCCGGCGTTCACCGACGACACCGCGGCGTGCATGATCTGGAGCGAAACGATTTACGTGATGCTCCTCACGCATGGGAAATGGAAGACGTTTACCGAGCGGCCGATTTGCCCGACGACTTCCAGCGAAGTGTCGCTCGCGCTGAACTTCGATAGTCGTGCCGAGGTCGACGCCATCATCGAAGCCGCGGCGAAGCATGGGGGCACGGCGGACATCAACCCCATGCAGGATCACGGCTTCATGTACGGTCGCGATTTCCTCGACCCGGACGGCCACGTCTGGGGCCCGTTCTGGATGGATCCCGCCGCGATTCCCGCGAGCTGATCTCCACGGATGGGGTGGCTGGGGCGAAGTCTTCGCCGCCCCAGGTGAAAGCGTGTTGCTTCATCAATCTGGGTCGTCGTGGACTCCGACCCAGCCACCCGGTCGACCAACCTTGCCTGCCGTCAGCGGGTGAGCTCGCCGATGAGATCGCCGAAGCCCCAGATGAGGGTGCCGATGAAGATCAGCCAGAAGCCGAACATTTCGCCCATCCAGACGGTAAAGGCATCGACATAGCCGAACC
>DASRYX010000061.1:0-9459 GCA_035686985.1 Planctomycetaceae bacterium
ACTCCGATTGCCGTGCTGTTCGGTCATGCGTGTGAAGTGCCGGACGAGAAAATCGACTTGTTCGGCGGGTGTCGGCTCGCGGGGTTCCACCCCGGCTTCGACGTCCGCCAACTTGCGGAAAATCCACGGATCGAGCAGCGCGCCGCGTCCGATTGCAATGGCGTCACAACCAGTGTATCGCCGCATGTGATGCGCTTCATCGACCGTGCGGACATCGCCGTTGCCGATGATCGGAATTGCAGACACCGCGGCGACTGTCGCCGCAATGCCGTCATGGTTCACTGTCCCGTGAAAGCCTTGCTGACGGGTGCGTCCGTGAATCGTGATCGCCGCCACGCCGGCCTGTTCGAAACGCTGGGCCAGATAGGGGGACGTAATATTGTCGCGGTCCCAGCCGAGCCGCATCTTCACGGTGACGGGAACAGTGACGGCGGAAACAACGGACTCGACGAGCCGGCAGGCATTGTCGGTGTCGCACATCAACCGGGCTCCGCCCCCCTGCCCGTTCACCTTCGCCATCGGGCAGCCCATGTTGAGGTCGATGCCCTGATAACCGTGGTCCTGCAACCACCGTGCGGCGTTCACGAGATCGCGGATCTGGCCGCCAAAGATCTGAATGCTGAGCGGACGGTCCTCGGGTGAGGTTTCGACCAGTTCCAGCGAGTGCCGGTGCCGGGACAGCAGATGCGTTGCGAGAACGAGATCGGTCGTCGCCAGTCCCAGTCCGCCCAGCTCGCGCAGCGTCAGCCGCAAGGCAAGGTGCGTATAGCCGGCCAATGGCGCAAGAAAATAGCGCGACGGCATGATTCGCGAACCGATTTTCAGCAGCGGTTCAGGCGATTCCACCGGGGTGGGCATAACGGAAGAGGCAGCGTCCGTGCTCATTTCACAGGGGCTGGTGGATCATTCTTGCGGCGGGGACGGAAAAAGCGGGTGGACTCCTGCACCACGCGGGCCCGGGTGGCAATCCGGACCATCAATGTCAGCAGATAATTCTTCCAACCGATGACAATCACTTGCCGGCGGCCAAGAACATCCAGTGCCGAGCGGACCACGCGCTCGGGAGAATGGGATGAGTGCTTCTGCAACCAACCGGCAGCGCCGGCGATGTCGAAAAACGGTGTCTTGGTCACGCCCGGACAAACCGCCAGGACGGCGACGCCGCGGTTCTTCACTTCGACGGCGAGGGCTTCGCTAAAATGCAGCACGAACGCCTTCGACGCGGCATACACGCCCATGTACGCCACCGGCTGAAACGCCGAAAGCGACGACACGTTGATGATCGCGCCGTGCTTGCGCTCGAGCATTTTCGGCAGGTACGAGTAGGTAAGCGTGACCGCGGCGGCAATGTTGAGGCGGATCAATTCCTGCATCCGGGCGATATCGGCGTCTTCGATCTCGCCGACAACGCCGAAGCCGGCGTTGTTGACGAGCAATTCAATATCGATTCCCCGTCGCGCGATCTCGGCGACCAGTTGCGGCGGTCCCGTGGGATCGGACAAGTCACACGCGATGACCTCGCACCGTGTCGCATGCTTAGCGTGCAGTTCAGCGGCGAGTTCATCCAGCAGTTCGCGTCGCCGGGCGGTGAGGACAAGGTGCATACCCCGGCCGGCCAGTTGGCGCGCGAACTCGGCACCGATGCCTGACGAGGCACCGGTCACAAGGGCCCACTGATCAACGAGCTGCTTCCACACGCGGCGGGAACCCTACACGGACGCCTGTCCGAGACACGGACAGAACCGCAACAGGAAATGCGCTGGCGGTGATCGACGCGGACGAGTCCCAGTTTACTCGTCGCCGACCCCAACACCCGCAAACAGAATACCAAGATCGTCCGAAGGGCACACCTCTTGTAAGGCTGATCCCGGACCGGTCCATGAGAAAGAGCGTTTGCCCCAATGCGTTCGGTAGAGCCGGTAGGGTTTGCCGAGTCCACGCGGTGAACCTGAACTGATTATCGCCAAAACCATAGGTTCGCCTCGCGGACTCGGCAAACCCTACGACGGAAATGGTTGCGGGTTGCGTGGTCTCTGTCGGATGTGCGGATTGAAGAGGGCCGAGTTTCTTCGTCCAAGCGACAGGGGCTTGACCGGGCTTTCCCGGCGGCGCTATCATCTTATTGTGTGGATAGACGTTACGCCGCCTTCCGGGTTGCCCGGCGCTGCGTCGGTCGAGGACGTGCGGTGTCGTTGTGCCCCTACGATCGCCCGCAACTCTCGACAGTTTCGTGGATAGCGACGACCGCCGTAAGGTTGCTGCTGCGTGAGACCGATATCAGCCGACAGCGCCTGCGTCGAGGAGCGTGCCGATGAATGTCTGGGGTAAGGTTTTAGCGGTTCTCGTGGTCATCGCCGGTCTGGCGAGCATGGCCCTCACGTCGAAATTCATTACGGTCCGCAACAGCTGGGCGGCGAAGACGCAGCCGTTCGCCAAGAACTATTCCAAGGAAGCGACCGATCTACGGACGATCGCGGCACAACGCGCCGCTGTCCTGAGTGAACTCGAGTTGATGAACCGGGAATGGGGCACCGACTTCCGCGCTGCGGGCGGGCGTCCGACGCAATTCCTGTCACCCGCGGAAGGTCGGCTGGAAGTGGGGCTCGGTTCGGGAGCCGGTCTCGTCGAAAAGCAGATCGTGCACGGCTTTGAACTGAAAGCGGACGGTTCCTCGGTCTACCGCGGACCGTTTACGGTGTTCGGACCGCCGCAGGCCGAACGGTCGGCGATGCAGCCCGCCTGGCGCATCCGTCCGGGTGAGCCCGCGGGTTGGCAGCCGGGCAATTGGCGCTGGCGCAGCAGCGTTCCGTCCGGCTACACGCAGCACTTTGATGAAGTGATGGTGAACTTTACCAAGAGTGACGAAACGCTCGCCGATCGTCGCGCAACGCTCGCCACACAGGATCGCCTGATCGCCGAAGCGACGGCCGCGCTGCAGCGCCGGCAAGCCGAACTCATCGGCGGTGAAGGTCTGGCCAAGGATGAGAACGTCGCGCCGGAATTCCGCCTCGGACTGGTCTCCACACTGGAAGCCACGGAAGAAGAACGTAACAGTGTGTTGCTGGAGATCGATGTCCTTCGCAAGAAAGTCCGGGCCGCGCGTGATGCGGTGGTGCGACTGCAGCAGGAAAACATCGCTCTCGTCCAGAAGTTGCCCGCAGGTCAGAGCGGAAAATATTAAGAGACGTGCCGTCTCCGAAACGGATTGATTGACCAGCGGGACCGCATTCCACGGAGGAGACTGCCCGGCATGGGGCTCGCCAACCGCGACTACTTTCGCGACGAAGAACGGCGGTACGGCGGCGGGGGCGGCTCCGGAGAGTTTCTCGCGGACACGCCGACCGTCCGCATGATGATCATCATCACGATCGTCACCTTTCTGCTCCAGCTCGTCATCACGAATCCCGGTCAGGGGCGGATGTTCGGGCCCCGTTCATCGGTGATCGATGAATGGTTCGCCCTGACGGTGGATGATGTCCTCAGCGGGCAGGTCTGGCGGCTGGCGACATACGCGTTTCTGCATGACCGCGGCAATCTGTGGCACCTCGTCATCAACATGCTGATGGTCTGGTGGCTCGGCACCACGCTCGAACGGATGTACGGCAGTCGCGAGTTCCTCTGGTTCTATCTGACCGCAGCGGTCTTCGGCGGAGTCGCCCACCTGCTGTGGGGGCTGGCATTTCCCGGCGGTCCCGTGGAGGGCGCGTCGGGCGTGGTGATGGCGATTCTGATGGTTTACGCCATCCACTATCCCCGCCAGCAAATCTGGATCATGGGCCTGATCCCGCTGGAAATGCGACTGCTCGTCGCCATCTACATTCTTGTCGATCTACACCCGATCCTGCTAACGCTCGGCGGCGAGCAGATGATGACCGGCATCGCGCACGTCGTGCATCTCGCCGGTTTGCTCTACGGATGGCTGTACTACCACTACAACATCAAGTGGGAACGCCTCGGCGACAGCTTCTCTTCGAACTGGCGCACCTTTCGCGCTCGCCGCCGGTTCAAAGTCGTGCGGCCCGATCCCGAGCCGGACGATATCGAAACGGAGCTCGACCGCATTCTGGCGAAGATCAGTGAGCACGGAACCGGCAGCCTGACGCCGCGTGAACAAGCGACCCTCGCCAAAGCCAGCGAAGTCTACAAGAAGAAACTGTGATCGCCCGCGGTGTTCTCA
Source organism: Planctomycetaceae bacterium (assembly GCA_035686985.1). Lineage (GTDB taxonomy): Bacteria > Planctomycetota > Planctomycetia > Planctomycetales > Planctomycetaceae > DSVQ01. The sequence goes on from DASRYX010000061.1 coordinate 4,178, forward strand.
ACGCGCCGCGCGATGATCGCACTCAGTCCTCTCGGCGCGCGGCGCGAAACCGCAAGCGGAGATCCACGCTTACTGCGCTGTGGCAAGATTCCGCACGGTCGCGTCGTCGAGCATCACACCCTTAGGCAACTGCTTGATACGCTCAACGAGCGTGGTGACATGCGCGTCATCGCTCGGGAGGCCGAGTTCCTGCAGGCGATGCGCGACGGCCCGTTTACCGCTGTGACGGCCGAGCACGAGTTCAATCTTCTCGGCGCCCACGCGCTCGGGACGGAACGGCAGATACGTGTCGGGATTCTTGAGCAACCCGTCCTGATGAATCCCCGCTTCGGTCGCGAAAATCGTCTGTCCGCACACGGGTTTATTGGGCGCGGGTTTGATTCCGGTCAACCGCTGCACCAGATGACAGAGTGGCACCAGTTGTTTCGTGTCGACCTTCGCCTTGCGACCGTATTGGTCGTAGTTCAGATCGAGCGCCATCGCGACTTCTTCGAGCGACGCGTTGCCCGCCCGTTCGCCAATGCCGTTGACGGTGCATTGCACCACATGCGCTCCCTCGGCGATGCATGCCAGCGTGTTCGCCACGGCGAGGCCGAGATCATTGTGAAAGTGCACGGCGACCAGCACGCGGTCAATGTTCGGCACGCCGTCTTGAATCGCCCGGAGAAAATCGCGGGCCTTTTCCGGAGTCAGCACGCCGACGGTATCAGGGAAGCCGATCGTCGACGCCCCGGCGTTGATCGCCGTCTTGTAGCATTCGCAAAGATACGGCAGTTCTGTCCGGCTGGCGTCTTCGGGGCTGAACGCCACGATCTCGAATTTCGACGCGGCGTAACCGACGTTGTCTTCGATGATCCGCAGAATTTCCGCTTCGGATTTCTGCAACTTGAACTGCCGGTGCAACGGACTCGTGCCGACGAACAGCGACACCCCCCGTTTGTGCGGCGGCTGCCCTTTCAGTGCTCGATCGGCAGCGTCAACATCCCCCTTCACCGTCCGGCAAAGCGCCGTCAGCACGGGGCGCTTCACCTTGCCGACCATCATCTGGATGGCTTCAACGTCCTGTTCGCTCGACGCGGGAAACCCCGCATCGAGCGAATGAACACCGGCCTTTTCCAGCGCGAGTGCGATTTCCAGTTTGTCCGCTGGTTCGAGCGTCGCGCCGGGCATTTGCTCGCCGTCGCGCAGCGTCGTATCGCTGAACAGCACCGCTCCGGAGCGCTGGTGATGCCGCAAGATCGCGCGCTTGATCGCGCCCTTCGCGCTCTTCCCCAATGCGGCCAGAAACGACATGCGACAAACTTTCCGTTTGTCAGTGGTCAGTTGTCAGTGGTCAGTGGTGGAATGCCATGCATTCAAATCCTTCCAACTGACAACTGACAACGATCAACTGACCCCTTATTTCAGCAACTGCGGCAGCACCGTTTTCAGTTCGGTTACTGACGAGTTGCGGCTGAGGACTTCTCCGCGGTTGCTGACCAAAAACATCGTCGGCAGGGAGAAGACGCCATATTGTACGGCCGGGGTGCTGTCCAGGCCCGCTGGTTCCATGATTTGCGGCCAGGAAATCTTGTTCGAGATCAGAAAATCCTGAATTTCCTTGTTGTGCGCGGCCGGCGCACCGAGCGGGACGTCGAGGCAAACTCCGACGATCTCGAACCCCTGATCACGATATTGCTGATAGAGCGCCCGCAGTTGCGGCAGATCCGTCTTGAAGGGATCACACCAGGTGGCCCAGAAAACGACGAGCACGGGGCCGCGGCCGCGGAATTGAGCCGTGTTCACCGGATTGCCGGCCAGATCCTTGCCGGTGATGGCGAACGGTTTGCCTTTCAGCTGGATCCGGCGCAACGCCCCCTCGGCTTTGGCGATCGTCGGCGAGTTACCGGGGTGCTTCGCCAACCGCTGATACCACTCCGTGGCTTCTTTCATCCGGTTGGTGAATTCTTCGGCGGTGGCGACGGTCCACATCGCATCCGGCGTGTCTTCGGCTTGCGGATAGCGGTCGATGAACTGCACCAGCGATTCCATGAATTCTTTTTGAATCTCGTCGCGTTTGTCCGCCGCGGCGTTGTTCATGTCGAGGCTGTACTTGGCCTGCATGCGGCGGTACGCCACATAGGGGACTGCGTTCGCCATCGCCGCCCCGCCTTTGCGAATCTGGGCTTCGAGCTGCGTGAGCCGTTCCATGCCTTGCGGAAATGCCCCGGTTTGAACCGCGGAGGCGAGACCGTCCGCACACTGTTTCAGGAACTGTTCTTTCTCTTCCGCGCCTTCGGCGAGGTCATGCAACTGCATCAGCATGTCGGCGCGACGGTTGTTGTAGATTGCGAGCTCCGCCGGTTTGGCGACGCCCATCTGCGGTTGCTTCTGGTCGAGTTCCTGCAACGCTTTGACGAGTTTTTCCACTTCCGGAGACGACGGCAGGGCGGCGTCGGTCGTTCCCGCGAGCAGCGGCTGCATCAACACGCCACCGGCGGTGATGATGCCTTTTTCGTTGCTGAGGTCGATCGGTTGCGGGACTTGCGTCAGCTTCCAGACTTCGCCGATGCGGATCATTTCACCGATCTGCACGAGTGCCGGACCCGGTTCAATCACGACCATCGCGTTTTCATAGACCTGCAGATCGGCGGACGCCTTGCCTTCATCCGCGGGAATGGCTCCGGGCATCTGCGCATCGAAGCGGATCCACTTCGATTGCGGTGTCAGCACCTTGGATTTGTCCGTCGCGGCCTTCATGGCCGTCGGAATATTCGCCGAACCTTCCAGCAGTTTCGCGGCGACGGTGGAGTTCACCCCCAGCGACCGGAGCTCTTCCGGGGTGACCATGATGGCTTTCATCGCCGCGACATCACCCGTCGTCATCGCGCGGATGGCTTCGCGGCTGGTTTCTGCGGCGGAGAGCGACTTCCACTCATCAATCCGCAGATCGCCGTTGCGGTCGATGCCCCAGCGCGATCCGCCGAGATTCAACCAGCGGAACTGGTCGGCCCGGTCTTTGTCGTCGTCCTTGATCGTGTCGATTTCACGGTAGACTTCGAGTCCGTGCTGGAAATAGCGCCACTGATCCACGCGGCCGTTGCCGTCGGTATCGAGGAAGCGGCGGAGAACCTGCCCCTGATGGCCGATGAGCATGTAGCCCGACAGTTTGCCTGACCGCTCGACTTCGAGCTTGCACTTAGCCGCCTGTTCGGGGGTCGGGACTTCGTAGTCGACGTCCCGTTGCTTGGGGGCGTACTTGAGAATGTCGGCGACCGAGACTTGCGCCGAAGCTGTTTGCGACAGTCCGACGAAGATCCCGAGCAGCGCTGAACACGTCCGAATGTACTGAACCATAGCCCCCGACTCCTTCCCTGAACGAACGGCGTTTCGACGGCTTTTGCCGCGAACCGCTTGGACTTCCCTGATCCGAACGCGCGGATTCTAGGAAATGTGGTCGTGCAGGTTGAGGCCAATTTGCCCATTTTTCGAGAAGAGTCCCGTACACGGGAAAACTTCTCGCCCGGAAAAGTCTCATTCCGGTTTGGCAAAATAGGGCGGCGTGGTATACTTTCGGCCTCTGCCACTGCCTGGTGGTGTAATGGTAGCACGAGTGACTCTGGATCACTTGGTCGAGGTTCAAATCCTCGCCGGGCAATTTTCTTCTTCTCGTCTCGCAGTCCCCGCTGTGTGAGACCGTCATCTGGCGGTCACTGGCTCTGGATTCCTGATGCCCGACTATGTGCCGCAGCCCATCGACACGAGTGCGGTGAAGCTGCCGCGGGCGTTAGTGCGGCTCAAGGAAAAGCTCGCGGAACACGCGCACGAAGTCTGGTCTGCGGGACGGCTCGCCGACGGCTGGACGTTCGGTCCGAAACGGGACGACGCGAAAAAGCTCCACCCGTGTCTCGTGCCGTACGACGACTTGCCAGAGTCGGAGAAGGACTACGATCGACGGGCCGCGATGGAGACGCTGAAAGCGATCCTTTCGCTCGGTTATCAGATCGTCCCGCCCGAGAAACCGGTGAAGAAGGCGGCGAAGAAAAAGGGTGGTTGAGCCATGCCGGACACCGACGAGCGAAGTGAATCGTCCGACACGCGCTCCAGCGAGTTCCGTGAGCATTGGGTCAGTACCCTGCTCTTTCTGCTGACGGTTCTCACGGTCAGCTTCGGGTTCAACGGTTTTCGTCAGCAGCACATTGAACTGGTCGCGCAGGGCAATCCGCCGGAGATCGACTGGACGATTCCGGTCTACCGCACGGTGCAATTGCTGATGCTGAATTCGGGTGCGGAAGACCCGGATAATGCATCGCTCGCGGTGGCCCGCATGCTGGCCGCATGCACCTTTCTGGTTCTCACGGCGGCGGTGGTGCGCAAGGTCTTCCACGAGAGCACCCAACTTCCCAAACGGTTAACACGCACCGGGCACACGGTCATCTGCGGCCTCGGGAATGTCGGAACGCAGTTACTCGACGACCTGTGTCGGCTGGGACGGCAACGGCGAATCGTGGTGATCGAGCAGGACGAGACCAATATGGGGCTGGATCGCGCCCGGCGTGCCGGTGTTGATGTCGTGATCGGGGATGCGACACGCGCGGAAACGCTGCGACGCGCCCGCGCTCACTGCGCGGAGACGGTGTTTGCGGTCTCGGGTGACGACGGGGCCAATCTTGAACTCGCTTCCGAGCTGGATCAGATCCTGTCGCGACGGCCAGAAGTTCGCCGCCGCCGCGGTCGATCCATTCCACTGCGACTGGTCATGCACCTTCACGACGTGAAACTGGCCCATGCGTTCCAGCGGTTGTCGCAATCGTCTCCGTCGGCGGATGTGCTGGACGTGTCGATCTTCAGTGTAGCCCGCACCTCCGCGACGCATGTTGTGACGAAAGCGTTGTGGTCTTTTGCACCGCAGTCGCGAAACGAGGTCGCACATTTTGTCATTCTCGGCTTCGGTCCAATGGGGCGGGCGCTTGCCGTGACGCTGGCACGACTCGGTCATTTTCCGAACGGCAAACGCAGCCGCTTCACGATCGCCGACCGTGATCTGCCGCAACACGCCCGCGACTTTCTCTCGCGGTTCCCCCGCTTTACGGCGTGGAGTGACACCAGTGTCGGTGTCTCGCGTTTTGACGCCGAACGGGATCAATGGTCGAGCCGCGTCGAAACGGTTCCAACGCTGTTGGCGAGCGAGTCGCCGGATGCCATCGACTACGTGGCGAACGCTCAGTTTCGCGAACTGCCGCCCGATCTGGGCGACGAACTCTTCTGCCGCGAACTGCTCGATTCGTTCGTCGATCCACAGG
>DASRYX010000062.1:0-9204 GCA_035686985.1 Planctomycetaceae bacterium
AGACACGTCGCGTTGTAGGCGAAGTTCAGTTCCAGCGAGGTGTGCTTGTAGAGATAGGCCAGCACCGCGTCGTGATCGGCACCGGGCTTGAGTTCCAGCACGATCCGCAAGCCGTGCTTGTCGTCGGTTTCATCGTGGACATCCAGCAACTGCGGCAGCTTGCGGCTCTGGACGATGTTCCCCATCTCGGCGACCAGCGGCCCGGTCTCCACACCGTACGGCACCGAATAGACGATTAGTCGATCTTCCGTGCCAGTCTTGCGATCCTTCTCCGTCTTGCATTCGCCACGGCATTTGATCGACCCACGACCTTCCTCGTAGATCTGCACGAGTTCTTTTTGATCGGTGACGATGCGGCCGCCGAGCGGAAAGTCCGGACCGCGCACGGATTTCATCAACGCGGCGGTGTCGGCGTTCCAGTCGGCGATGAGATGATGACACGCGGCAATGATCTCTGTGAGATTGTGCGGCGGGATGTTCGTCGCCATGCCGACGGCGATGCCCGACGCGCCGTTCACCAGCAGGTTGGGATACCGCGACGGCAGCACGACCGGTTCGTCTCGCGTGCCGTCGTAGTTGGGCCGCATGCCGACGGTGTCGAACCGCATCTCGGCCATGAGCTGTTCGGCGAGCGCGGTCAGCTTGGCTTCGGTGTAACGCTCGGCAGCGGCGGGCAGACCCATGACCGAGCCGAAGTTCCCCTGACCGTTGATGAGCGGATACCGTAGCGTGAAGTCCTGCGCGAGTCGCACCAGCGCTTCGTACACCGGGACGTTGCCGTGCGGGTGGAAGTTCCCGGTGGTGTCGCCGGAGATCTTGGCACACTTGCGGGGCTTGCTGTCGGCGGTGAGACCGAGGCCGTCGTACATCACATACATGATGCGGCGCTGCACGGGTTTCAGACCGTCACGCACGTCTGGCAGGGCGCGGGACGTGATGACCGACATCGCGTAGTTCAGGTACCGCCGCCGGGTCTCCGTGCTGATCGGAACGTACTGAATGCGATCGGAACCGTCGGCGGCCGAATCACCGGTGCTGTCGGAAGTACGCCTGGCCAACGGGGAAGCTCCTTCGGGGAAGATGCAGAGTCAGGATTGGCAATTAGTAATTGAAAAATGCAAATTGCAAAATGGAAAGCGTCTTCTCTCCGGTTCCCTCTCCCTGAGGGAGAAAGTGAGGGTGAGGGGGCAAATGCTTCACCCAGCGGCTGTTATCGACACGTGTTGCCGCGTCGTTCCCCCTCATCCGGCCTTCGGCCACCTTCTCCCTCAGGGAGAAGGGCTGTGTTTGTACGCGGACGTTGGCTGTTTGGGTCGTTTGCGGCGACCCTGTTAGTCGCCCCGGATTTTCTGCTTCTGCCGAATCCGGGGGACGTACCAAATACATCGATTGCGGAGAATTTGCAATGGTGCGCAAGCCGTTATTCTGCAAACGGTTGTGAAAGTCGTTACCAGCGGTCCAAGGCCTACAAATAGACTGAATCCGCGGTGCGCTCCCGGCCGAAAGTTGTAGTGCGAAACCAGCATTTGATCGAAGACGGACCGGAACGGGGGGGCGTGCACGACACGGCCGGCTCCGGAACGTTTGTCAGCGTCCACCCAGGGAGGGGAACGATGTTGTTGCGATTGGCTTGTGCCGCGCCTGCGACGGTGCTGCTCACTACATTGATGATGCCTTCCACCTGGGCGCAAGAGATCGCTCCGCCGGGACGTTTGTCGGTTCCCGCTCACTCCATTTCCGCGTCGCAGCCGGCCATGGTCGCGCCGATGCCGATCGGACCGCAACCGGCTGAGGCCGTCGCGCCGGTGATCCAGCCGGGTTATGTCCACCTCGGTGCGCCGCTGTATCCGGCCCCGCGGACGAACATTCCGCCGCACGTCGGCATGACGATCATCACCAGCCCGGCGCTGGCGCCGCATGAATTTCTTTATCCGCACACCTATCGGGCGACGTTCCCGCCGTACTATCACCGCGTGAAAGGGGGCTACATCTGGACCCCGTTCGGCATGCGGTCGCATGAGAAGTGGGAACTGCAGGGAACCGAAGTCACGGTCAAGTACCGTTCGGAGTTCCCCGTGCTGAAGCCCTTCCATCCGCCGTTCAATCCGCCCGGCAAGGCGTGGTAAGCCGGCGTCGTGAACTCGTCGTGGCGGTTGCCATGAAGGCACGTGTGCGGGCATGACGCCCGCGCCACGACAGGAGACGAAGAGACCCACGGTTAAGAAACCGTGGGCTTCTGAAGTGAATTTGCGTCGCATCGGGTTTTCGGGGGGAAACACCGTGGGACATCTGCGCTGGGGACTGTGCGCTGCGCTGCTGGGAACGTTGTTCCCGCTGATCAGCAGCGCCGGCGAACTCAAAGAAACGCTCCACAACGTCCATACACCGCGGAAGTACGAATTCCCCGCGCATGGCCACTGGGGTTATCGGCCCACCTGGCGGGATGAAGATCCCAGCCAGTTCAAGCCGGCCCGGCAGCGGACGTACTTCCACAGCCTCGCGGTGGAAGACAAGTTCCGGAACTACTTCGGCGATTACGTCTTCATGCGGGCGGGCACCGAGATGCAATACATCTGGGATGTCCCCTCGTACAAGCGCAGTGTGCGGTGAGTTTAAGGGACGCAGCGAACAAACTCGATTGATCGAGTGGCGGCGACTGATACACACAGAACGACATTCACGACGACCGGTTCCACGGATTGCGTGATCAAGGAAAACGTCATGATTCATGGATGGATCAAGTCGCTGCGCCGGTACGGTGCGTGCGGATTGCTGCTCGCGACGACACCGGTGCTGGCCGCTGAGCCCGCCGCCGGCGTGGTGCGGATCTCCAAGCCCTCGGCCAACGTGGTCACGGTGCGGGCCCAGTCGGAAACTGTGGTCCAGGCCGCCCCAGTTCCGAACGGCGCGGTGACCTCGGGTAACGTGGTCTACTCGGACTGCCCGAACGGCGATTGCTACGGCGACGGCTACGGATACGGCGGGAAGTGGGGCCATCGCGGTTACTACGGCGACGGCGGGTACTCGATGATGCAGTATCTCCGCTGCAAGTTCGGCTACTTCATTCCGACCGGCAACGGCGGGGCGGGATCGCAGTTCGCGGGCCGATATGCCCGTGTCTACCCGCAGGATCCGAGCTACTTCGATCAGCGTGACGGCCAGTTGTGGGCCGCGCAAGGCTACGGCGTGCCCGTCGCCGTGCCGCTGGCACCGGTGGTCGGCCATCAATACAACTACAGCTGGGGCGTGCCCTCCAGCCGGTTGACCCCGATCTCGCGGCTCGCGCCGCAGTAATTCTTTGATCGTTCCTGGCGAGCGGGGGGACGTCAGTCCCCTCGGTGACTCGACAGTGTTCAGATGCAATCACCGGGGGGAGTGACCTCCCCCCGCTCGCCTCGCGAGTGATCGCCGACTGATTAACTTCGCACCGCAGTAAAGGCTGAGTCCAAATGGCGGGATTGAAATGGCAACGATTGAGCGTGCTGGCGTGTGCCGTCGCTCTCGGCCCGGTGACGAACCTGCTCGCGCAGGACGCTTCCACCGGCGTCGTCCGCATCTCGGACCGCGGCGGTGTGAAGCCCACCAACTTCTCCAAGGGTGAGTACAACGCTCCGCCCGCGGCGGTGTATGGCGGAGACGCTGCCGGCGGATACGTCGGCGGTGGCGGCTACGGAGTGGGCGGCGGTTACGGTGCCGACTGCTATGGCGGCGACTGCTACGGCGGCAAACACAAGCACGGCTGCTTCAGCGAGCGGTACTGCAAGAACTCGCCGGACCATGGGTTCTCGGTTCCCGGGAAGTGGCCGATTCATCGCCGCGGTGTGCAGTACACCAGCTACTATCCGCAGACCTGGGGTGGTGGCGGAGTCGCCGGAGCTGCGGTGCCGGCTTACCCGATGGTCTACATGCCGACCGACACCACGCAGCTCGGCTTCTACTATCAGCACGTGCCGTTCTGGCAACCGCAACCCAATCCGCTCCCGCGGCGACCGATTCCCGCCCAGTGGCATCACTACGCTCCGACCGTTTCCGCGTCGGACTGGGGCGGCGGATTCGGTTACGGCACCGATGGCGTGGTGGTCGACGGCACGGTGATCCAGCAAGGCACGCCGACGCCGATCAATCAACCCGCGGCCCAACCCGCACCACAACAGGCCCAACCCGCGGTCCCGCAACCGCCGATGGACCCGCCGAAGCCGCTGCCGCCCGCTCCGGAAGGCGCGATCTGATCGTAGGGTCCGCTGTGCGGACCATCCTTCCGCGTCATCCAAGATCAAGAACGGTCCGCACAGCGGACCCTACCAGAAGACGTTTCCTGGAACGTGTGGGGGAGTGTTACCGCGAGGGACGCTCCCCCGCATGCGTTTTACGGGCTTCGGTAATGCGGGCCTGCATCGTGTTCCATTCGGCTTCGCGGGCCGGTGTCGGTTCCTGCAGCAGCCGCGTCATCTTGAGCCACTTCTCGGCTTCGTCGAACTCACGCAGCGCCAGACACTGTGCGATCACGGCCATCCGCGCGGCGTGCCATTCCGCACTGCCGTCGGGCGACATCTTCTCGACGCGCTGCCAGGCGGCTTTCGCGAGTCGCAGCGCCTCGGGATGCGACACCTGCGCGAGTGATTCCGCCAGCGCACGTTGGCGGTTCACGTCGTTGCTGAACCGCTTCGCGAGCTGTTCGACTTGCGCTTTCGCTTCCGCCCAGCGACCGGCCCGCAAGGCTGCATGCATCGCTGCGAGGTCGAACGCCATCTGCTCCGCGGCGGTGAGTGTTGCCCGCGCTTTCGCTAACCGCTGGACGGCGTCATCAAACAGGCGGCTGAGCTCGATCGTTTCCTTGCCCTGTTGCGAGGTGGTCAGCTGATCGAGTCCGAGGACCACCGCGAGCAACGTTTGCGGCGGATCGACCGGAACCTGATCCAGCAACGTTCGCGCGGCGGCGCTTTGACCGGTTCCCGCGAGCGTGGTCAGTCGCAAGGGCAGGGCAGCCGCACAGACGGCGTCCCATGGCGGCGATTCACCGCGATGCCGGAGCACCGCATCGAGCAACCGATCCGTCGTCGAATAATCCGGGGGCTCAGCGCGCAGCAGAAAGCGGCCGTAGGCCAGGAGCGCGTCGCCATGCTCGGGTGACCAATTCGTCTGAATCGGGAACGACTTCAACCGCTCGTCCAATTCGGCGCGGGTATCACGATGAAACGCACCCGCCGGTCGCGACTGCGCCCGCAACCGCTGCGTGATCACCTCCCCACACCGCGCGGCTCCCGCAAACGCGGCGAGACCCCGCGGATGCGACATCGGCACGCCGAGATACAGCGGCAACGCCTGCGTCGCCTGCAAGCGTTGTTCTTCCAGCGCCGCGAACATGAAGCGGGCATCGTTCGCCGTCGGATCGTCCGCGAAGCGTTGCAGATGGTCCCGCAGCGCGGCGGTGTAGGTCTCGCGGCGGGATTGCGTCTTCTGCTTTTCGTAGAGACGACCCAAGGCGAAGACGGCGAGCAGATTGGCGGCCGCCGCACGCAGCGACTTCGCTTCGGGCCTGGCGATCTCCTCGAACTGTTTCACGGCGTCATCGAAGCGCTCCATCTCCAGCAGAATCGAACCGCGCGTGTAAGCCAGGTCGTCGGTCACCTCGGGACGATTCAGCGATCGCGACTTGAGAATCGCTTCGGCGTACAGATCGATGGCCGCCACCGGGCGCTTCGCGAGGTATTCGGACTTCGCGCGTTGCACGAGCCGTTCGAGTTCCGGGCCGAAGGTGCGTTGCGTCTCATCGCGATGCAGAATCATGCGGGCCCAGCGCGTCCACGGCGGACCCGCTTGTTCGTCCATTTTCGTGAGAACCGTTTCGGACTCCGCGACCAGTTCATCGGCGAGCGCCTTGTCACCCCGCGTTGTCGCTGCCTGACGCAACGCCTGCAGCGTCATCAGCTGCGTCAGCCAGAGTTCTCCCGACCACGTGGGTCGCGCGTGGCGAACTTCGAGCAGGAACTCTGCGGCCTTGAGCGGATCGCCCTGATCCAGCCAGACGCGCACGCGTCCGGCATCCACGCCATCGCGCAGATCGGCGACAAGCGTCGTGTCATTGCTGAGCGCGGCATACATCTTCGTCGCATTGGCGAAATCGCGTTGCCGGCGGGTGATGTCCGCGATGCCCAACCGGGCCAGATCACCGACGCGGGTTTCATTCATCCCGGCCCGTGCGGTCTGAAACATCTGCCGGGCTTCGAGCAGATCGGAAGCGCGATCCGGTGAGTCCGCGGGCAACACCGCGGCATGATCCCGCAGCGCTTCGGCGAGCGCGATCCGCAACGCCTGCGCGTGCTGACGGAATTCATACGGCGTGAACCCTCGGCGTGTGGTTCGACCTTCTTTCAAACCCTCGTCGAACTCCGCGATCACCGGGGTTAACGTCTCGATGGCGGTGTCACAGGCGGCTTGTGCGGCCTGTTGCGCGGCTTCATCGTAGGGGGAGAGCTCGGCGTCTTGTCGCAGCACGGTGGCTTGTGCGGCGGCGATCAGTCCCAGTTGAGCACGCAGCAATTCGCCGCGCGTGACATCATTGCGAGTTGCCGCTTCCGTCAAGACCTGCCGCGCGAGTTGCCATAACTCCGCATCGCGCGGTGGTCCCAATGCGATGGCTCGAGCCGCGTACGTTTTTGATAACTCGACAGTGAGTTCGGTCCGCAGCGCGGGATCGAGTTTCGGATCGGCCAGCCGTCCCTGCGCGTAACTCTCGGCGACGGTCAACAGACCCCGCGATCGCAGGCCGTCGAAGTACGTCCGCAGCGCATCGTCGGCGAACAGCGAATTCGTCAGCGCGCAGGAGAAGCACACAACTGCAAGCGCGCCACGTGCTGTTCCAATCGTGATCATCAACGTCCCCCAGGAAGCCCAGCCTTTCTTAAGGCTGGGTCTCTGTCGAGAAGTGTACCGCGCGGACAAAATCGCGCCAGCAGCGGTTTCCAGTTGTGAGATTTGTGTTCAAGCGGTGTAATGCAGGGACGAACGCCGCTCACGTCCTGTTCTGCAGGAGCCTGTCTGATGCCGCTGCCAATGAAAACATTGCGGGAAGCCGCCGCCGAGCTGGGGATGCCCGACAGCGAAGTGAAGGCGATGATCGACATGGGGAAGATTCGCGCCGTGTGGCGCGCGGGGAAGCTGAACCTCGCCCCGGATGAAATCGCGAAGCTGCGACGACTGCGAAAGACGCTGCCGGAATCGGAACAGCGCAGCAGTCCGCCGGCGAAACCGGCACCGGTGAATCCCGCCGCCGCGAAAGGTCCCGCCGCGAAACCGCCCGCTGCCAAGCCTGCCGCGACACGACCGGTGGTGCCGCGACAAGGAGTCAAGCTGCCCCCGCCGCCTCCGCAGTAATCGGTACGTTACCAGTCGAGTTCGACGGTTTTGGTTTCGTCATCCCACCGGGCACGATATTCCGCCTGACAGAGTGGGCAGTGGTACCAGTAGCCCGAGCCTGCCCGCGCCCCGTTCCCCTGGCATTTCTGACAGCGCACACGATCGCCGAGCCAGTCGAACGGACGTCCGTTGGCGCTCGTCCTGGCGACGTGCCGAGTCACCGAATACGTGGCGATGCCGGTGAAGACCATCATCGCCGCGATGATCAGCAGGGGTCTCAGCACGGTCTGCTCCGTCAGTGGATCCGATCCCGATCCGTCCCGAACGACAAAACTCAGAAATTGTCCCTGCGGATCACGTCAAAAACGAAAAGACCGCGATCCACAGGGATTTTGTCTGAATTTTCGGGGAATGTGCGGGAGACGGATCCACGCTGGGCCGTGTCTCCATGGCGGATTGAACCCCGTGAGAGACGCAACTCCCCGTGAAAAAGTTGCCACCGATCGAAAAATCTTTCGCCGTCGGCGTAGGGTGGGCTGTGCCCACCACCGTGTTGTCCATTGGGAATGTGGAAAAAATGGTGGGCACAGCCCACCCTACTGCAGATGTCGCGCTACAATTTGGCGGTCCGCGACAGCACGCGCGCGGTGAGTCCGGCGACTTTCACGGAGTACGCAGCCGAATGGCAACTTTCACGACGAGAGATGGCACCGACATCTATTACAAGGACTGGGGCCAGGGGCAGCCGATCGTCTTCAGTCATGGCTGGCCGCTCACGGCGGACGCGTGGGAAGCGCAGATGTTTTATCTCGGCTCCCACGGCTACCGCTGCATCGCGCATGACCGGCGCGGCCATGGCCGATCAAGTCAGCCGTGGCTCGGCAATGACATGGACACGTATGCCGATGACCTCGCCGAGCTGATCAACACTCTGGATCTGCACGACGCGATCATGGTTGGGCATTCCACCGGCGGGGGGGAAGTCGCGCGGTATATCGGACGGCATGGCACGACGCGTGTGGCCAAGGCCGTGCTGGTCGGATCCGTCACGCCGCTGATGGTGCAGACGCCGTCGAATCCCGGCGGCTTACCAATGAAAGTCTTCGACGAATTCCGGTCGAAGTACTTGGCTGACCGCGCGCAATTTTTCCTCGACGTAGCGAGCGGCCCGTTTTACAACAACAGCCTCTTCAGCTCGAAGATCTCGCAGGGACTGATTCAGGGCTGGTGGCGGCAGGCGATGCTGTCCGGGCACAAGAACGCTTACGATTGCATCCAGGCGTTTTCCGAAACCGACTTCACCGAGGACCTGAAGAAGTTTGACATCCCCACGCTGATCCTGCACGGCGACAATGATCAGATCGTGCCGATCGACAACTCAGCGAAGCTGTCCGCAAAGCTGGTGAAGAACGCGACGCTCAAGATCATCCCCGGCGGTTCCCACGCCCTGAATGAAGTCGACAAGCACGAGCTCAACAGCGAACTGCTCGCCTTCGCGCGGGCGTGACTTCGTGCAGGTCAGGCTGTGCCTGACATCTTTCCCACCGAGGTGGCACTGACAGCTTGACCGCCAGCGCGATGGGGGCCATTCCGCAGATCATCGCCACCACTCGGGCGGACAGAGTTTGGGCCACCCGCCTCAACGGTACTAGAGGAAATCGATGTCGTTTTGGTGAGACGCCGCTTTAGGCGTCTGGGTTAACGGGCGTTCAACAAGCCGAAGATAACGAAGAGTTTATCGCGTAGGTCAGAGACGATTTTTGCCTCCAAGCGTCGGTCCGCTACAAACAGACTAAGTGACTTCCCCACCGTACGCTGTCGAAATTCCTCGTCGGATTCCGAAGGACG
>DASRYX010000063.1:0-3737 GCA_035686985.1 Planctomycetaceae bacterium
ATCCCACCGCTGATCATCAGTGAAGATGTAAACGAAATTCGGTTTGCGCTCAGCCCCCGAGAGTGGCCGTACGGAAGGCGAAACCGCCGCCGTGATCATTAGTAACTGAACAATCACTTTCGGCGAGTTTCGCACGTGATGCTCCCAATTCTTTACGGCGATGATGCAGCGAAGTGGCTGAGTCCGCGTGAGTTTACCGCATTTCGCGCACATGTCGGTACGCGGCGTCTTGCATGAATTGAGACGCAGCCGGGGTGTTCGTGTGGCCCGCGTCGACATCGGCGTGAATCGACTTCGGGATTGTCAGCACATTGTACGCTGCATAGACACTGGTGGGCGGGCACGTGGTGTCGATGTAACCCACGGTCACCGCAGCTCCGCGGCATTTCGCGCGCGTGGCGAAGTTGACGCAGTCGAAGTAGCGAGCGACTCCCAAGACCTGCGGATCGGGTTGTCGCTCCGCGGTGAGTGGCACGAGCTTCGGCCAACCGCTGATGCGGTCCACGACGTTGCCAGTGTGATCGCAACCGGCGGGAACCCCCGCACAAATAAACGAGACGCGGTGATCGAGCCCCGCCGCCGCGAACGCTTGGAACCCGCCCTGGCTGCTGCCATACACGATCAGCGTCTTACCATCCCATTCCGGCTGAGCCGTAAGAAAGTCGATGGCGCGGATCAACCGCAGAAACATGCCCTTGAAGTAACACGTTTCACGATCCTGACGACCGGCAGCGCGATAGTCTTTCAGTTCTCCCTGATTGAGCTCCTCATAAAATTCCGCTGGTTGACCATTCGGAATGCCGTGTGCGTTGATGTCAAACGCTAGCATGCCTCCTTCGCGAAGTGCCCATTGCGTGCCCCCAAGGCTCGCACTGCGAACACCGGCTCCATGGACGAACAGAATCGCCGGGAGTGATTTCGGTTTCGCTTCTTTCGGGCGTCCGAAGTAACCTGAAACCGGCTTCCCGACGCACTCCACCTGAACATCAAACGCCTCGATGCCTTCGGCCGGCGCATTGACCGGGGTTAGCTTCGGATTCAGAGGAACTTTCGTTAGCACCGCTTTCTGGGCCGCCCAGAATTCATCAAAGTCGTCAGGAACTGGCAGGCTTGGCGGAATTTTCAGTGGCTCATACCCCGCTCCGGCCAACGCCGTGGTCTTTCCGGTGGTCGCCTTTAATAGCAGGAAGCCTGGTCGATCCAGCTTGCCAGACACCTTCGCTTTACCATCCGTAATACTCACGGTCTGCGCTGGCTGTGGGTTCCAACCGTCTTGAGAAAACACGCATGTCACGGTTCCATCTTTGAGGGACTGTCCCGCTTCAGAGGCGTCAATCGTGAAGGTGGCCGTCTCGCCGGCCTGATACAGGGCATCGGCGCGGTCCCCTGAGACGTTCAGGGTCAGTTTCGGAGGAGCGGCGACTGGGGTCTGCGCTCGCAAGCCGGACCAAGGCAGACTCAGCACAGCCACGAGAATCAACCGCGATCGAGCGGGGAAGAGCGATTGCTGCACGGGCAGATTCCAGATATTGGGAGCGGATTGAACAGGCGGACTGGATTCATAACCCAGGTCATAGGGCTGAATGGTATCAAGTTCAGCGACGTCGATCAGCCAGACGGCCCTCTCCGCAAAAAGGGAACTCGTTCGACCGCGATGTCATTCTTAACAGTCAACAGGCGGGAGACTTAGAACACATCGCACGAACCATGTCACAATTCGGCCACAGCATCCGTCTTCCCTTGTGAGCAGAAAGAATTCTTCACGCGAGGGACGACGAATGATGGCCAATCCAGTTCCAAAGCCAAGTTTTGACGCGGTTGTCATCGGTGGCGGTCTGGCGGGGCATCTGGCCGCCATCAAGCTGGCCAAAGCAGGCCGATCGGTCGCGCTGCTGGAGCAGAGTAAGCGGCTCGGTGGCCGGGCTGCGACAACGTCCAAAGACGGCGTGCAGTTCAATCTCGGTCCGCATGCGCTCTACTGCCATGGTCACGCGTTTCGGCTGTTGAAAGAACTCGAAATCCCGTTCCGCGGCGGTGTGCCGAATCCTGGGATTCCTTTGGGCTATCACAAGGGGCATGAGTACCGCTTGCCCACGACGCCGAGCGGGCTCTTTTGGACCAGTTTGTTATCTCTCCGTGAAAAGTGGCAGCTCACTCGGTTGTTCCGTGAATTGCCAGACATCAAGACGGCACCTCTGATGCACACGAGCGTCGAGGAGTGGACTCAGCATCGCTACGGGGATAGAGCGCTGGCGAAGTTTTTGTTCGCCTTCTTCCGGCTGACCAGTTACGCCGCAGAGATGGAGCATTATTCGGCGGGTGCTGCACTTGATCAGCTCAAGCTCGGCCTGCAAGGCAATGTCTGGTATGTCGACAACGGTTGGCAGTCGATCATTGATGAATTGCATCGCACCGCAGTCAAACTCGGCGTCGACGTTCGCACGAGCGCGCACGTCACAGCCGTGCGTCCGACCGATGCGGGGATTGTCGTTCAGACCTCCCATCAAGAAGAATTCGCGAGCAACGCGGCGATTCTCGCCGTCAGCCCGCAGCAAGCCTGTGCGATGCTCGAACTCGCGACGACCGATCCACTTCCACAGTGGATGCAGTCAGCACGTCCGGTGTATGCCGCGTGTCTGGATATCGCACTGACGAAGCTGCCACGGCCGCAATATCGCTTCGCCTTGGGACTGGATCAGCCGTACTACCTGTCGGTCCACTCGGCGGCGGCGAAGCTCGGACCGAGTGGTGTGGCCGTGATCCAAGCGATGAAATACCTCACCGCTTCGGATCCCTCTGGCGACCACGAACGGGAGCTGGAGCAGATGCTCGACCACGTTCAACCGGGCTGGCGCGAACATGTGCTGACGCGCCGCTGGCTCCCCTCAATGCTGGTGGCTCCCGATCTGCCGCAAGCCGCCGTTGGCGGGCTTGTCGGTCGCCCGCCGGTCCATGCCGCCGGGATCCCCGGTGTTTTCGTGGCTGGGGATTGGGTGGGTGATCGAGGCCAACTGGCCGATGCGTCCGCCGCCAGCGCAGAAACCGCCGCCCGAGCCACATTACAATTCCTGCAAACCGCCCCCACACGGCAGTTGCAACATGCCTGATCTCGTCTCAGATTTCGAAGTCCATCGCGACCATCTCTTCCGGATTGCTTACCGTATGCTCGGTACCCGGGCCGATGCCGATGATGTGCTTCAGGAAGCCTTTCTGCGCTGGATGGACGTGGATCGCAAAACGGTTCGGACGACACAGGCATTTCTGTCAACGATGGTGACTCGCCTTTGCATCGACCGCCGACGGGCGATCGATGCTCGCAAAGAAGAGTATGTCGGGCCGTGGCTGCCAGAACCGGTTGTGGAGTGGAGTTCCGGAGAACGAGATTCGATGGAGGTCGCTGAATCCGTCTCACTCGCGTTGCTGCACGTCCTCGAATCGTTATCCCCCGTGGAGCGAGCGGCCTATTTGCTGCGGACCCTGTTCAACTACGACTACCGCGAGATCGCATCGATCCTTGAAAAATCCGAGCCGAGCTGTCGGCAGTTGGTCAGTCGGGCCACGGCCCATGTGCAGGCGGAGCGGCCGCGGTTCGAAGCCACGGCCGAAGAGGTCCAGCGCATTACGGATCAGTTTCTTCAAGCCTGCACAACCGGCGATCTTGACGGACTGGTGCAGCTACTCCATGACGACGCGGTGATGCTTAGCGACGGCGGCGGGAAAGCCACGGCCGCGCGTGT
>DASRYX010000064.1:0-2363 GCA_035686985.1 Planctomycetaceae bacterium
CGATGCAGGCCATCCAGAAAATGCTGACGGAGATGCTGAAGACGCCCGTGGATGTCGCCGTGATCACCCAGCAGGAAGCCACGGTGGAGGATGTGCTGCGGCAGGCGTTTGATCGGTCTTTTCCGTTGCAGGCGCTCATCAACACCAGCATTTCTGCCGAGTTCCCGATGCTCACATCATTGAGTCGCGCCACCGAGTGGGACCTCCTCGTTCAGGACGATGGCGTGCTCCTCACCACGCGGCTGAACGCCAATCTTCACAAGGAAACGCGGGTTTATTCCGTCAAGCCGCTGGAGAAGTCCGCGGGCCTGAAAGCGGAGGATGTCGCCCGTGTCCTGACGCGCACGGTCCGTCCGTGGAGCTGGAAGAAAAATTTCTCTGAGGCCGTTGCCGCGAAAACATCGGTGGCGCCGAATGACAAAACGAAGACCGGAACGAAAACCGGGAAGACCTACACGCTGCCGAAGATCAACGTCGACCTGTCGAGCGTGATGAGCTTGATCTCGGCGGCGAAGGCGACCACTGATCATCACCTGCGGCTGGTCAGCGACGAAGCCAGCCCGCCGTCCAATCCCACCGCGACCGCATCCGATCAGGTCGAGTTGACCGAAGAGCATCTCGAACTCCTCGGCCGCGCGTGGGACGGGCTGTTCCAAGGCACGGTGTCGTCGATTCAGGTGATTTATCACGCCGATCCGCCAACCGGGGTGATCGAAGTCTTGCCCGGTATGTTGATCATCTCGCAATCACAAAGCGCCCATCGCGAGATTTCCGATCTGCTCGAACAGCTCTCTCAACCCGAGAACTGACCTATCACCGTGGAAGCCCAGGGTTTCCCAACCCTGGGTCTTTTCACGGCAAAGGTTCCGACTTCAACCTCCCATTGATATACGCCGGGCGGCTGTTCGGCCCGGTGTACTTTTCGACGCGCCAGACTTCCTGCTCGTCGAGTTGAGCACTTGCCCCGTCGCCCGACAGCGACGCGACGGTGTAGTTCCACGGCATGCTCGCGCCCTCGGTGGACAGCAGCAGCAACACCTCGGGATTGGTGCCGTTCGCGAAGGCGAAGAGGGCGCTATCACCGGCGACGCTCTCGGCCTGCCGGTAGAGCGGTGCCGCGAGCCGCCGCAATTCAATGCGGCCCTGCAGCGAACTGAAACTCGCGGCCGTGAACCGGTCGGCGATCTTGCGGAGTTGCACCAGCCGTTGCGGACGGGACATCGCCGCTACGGGGGCTCCGGTGACGGCCTGCAGGCGAACCGCCCCTTTCTTGAAGGTCCAGTCGCCGGTGGGGATCGTCACGCGAATGCTGTCCGGCGACAGGCTCGCACATTCAAACGACCAGATCCCGCCGGTTCCTTCTTTCGGTCGCCACTCCGCGCCGGACAGCGCCGCCAGCTTGCCGTCGGCTTCCCACGCCCAGACCGACGCGTCGGAGAGGTCACGCTCGTTGTCGGCGTACAACAGCGCCGGTTCGGCGGCGAGGGTGAGCGGCTTCAGCGAGCCTTCCTCGCCGAGCATGGGCTTGAAGGACTGCATCATCGCGCGGATCGTCTGCACCCGTTCGCGGCGCTGGGCCGTGGAAAGGGCGGGCTCGGCGGCGATCGTGAGTTCACAGAGACTGATCAAGGCGATCGCGGTCAGGACGCGCATGGTGATGCTCACTCGCAGATGGCAAAATGTCAGTCGCTACAATAGTCATTTCGTCTTGTGGTCCGCAAGATTTTTCGCTTGCGGCCGTGTGAAGTGCCGGTTTTGGACCGGCGTCGCGTCTTCTCAAGGCGGTCGTCCTTTCCGGGACTCGTGCCATGCGCTACTATGCAGGGGTCCCTTTTGCACGAAAGCGCCGCATGACTGAAGCCTCTGTTCGCCCGTTGACTGTTCCGCAATTCGTCGCCGCGAAAACTCAAGGCAAGAAACTCGCCGTCATCACGGCGTATGACCATCTCTGGGCCGGCATCAGCGACGCTGCCGGCGTCGACGCGATCCTCGTCGGTGATACCGTCGGCATGGTGGTCCAGGGTCACAGCACCACGTTGCCGGTCACGGTTGGCCAGATGATCTATCATGCCGAGATGGTCTGCCGGGCGGTTAAGCGGGCCCTCGTCGTGGTCGACTTGCCATTCCTCAGTTATCACGTCAGCCCGCAACAGGCGATCCGTAACGCCGGGCGGATTCTCAAGCAGACCGGCGCGGCCGCGGTGAAGCTCGAAGGAGGGACGACGCAGGCGGCCACGATCCGTGCGCTGACCAACGCCGAGATTCCCGTCATGGCGCACGTGGGGCTGCGACCGCAAGCCGTACGAAAACTCGGCGGCATGGGAAAGGTGCAGCGCGACGAAGAGCAACTCCTTGCCGATGCG
>DASRYX010000065.1:0-2085 GCA_035686985.1 Planctomycetaceae bacterium
GAATGCTGTGAGCCCGGTCGGCGGTCAACTCGAAGACGGCCGACAACTTCGTCAGGTCGAGCACATCCTTCGGGAGATGCCAGAGCAAGTCGGTCACCGTGTGGATGTCGAGCTTCGCGAACAACTCTCCCCGCTGCGGCCCCACACCGCGAACAAACTGCACCGGCGTGAGAAGCGGATCGTCCATGGGCGAAGGGCTGATGACTAAGAGCTAAGGGACAGAGAAGACGTGAAAATCATCCGTCAACACGCTGAACGGTGAGCGGTTCCTGTTCCACGAAATCCCGCAGCTGCGGGGCGGTGAAGACGCCGGTCGTCGCCCCGAGATGCCGGACGCACCTCGCGCCCAACGCGGTGCCCCACCGCAGGCATCGATCGGGACTGTCGCCGCGGAGTAGACCGTAAATGAAGCCCGAAACGAACGCGTCGCCGGTGCCGGTGGCATCGACCGCGGGGACATTATACACCCCGGCCTGCCAGCGACCGCCGGGACCATCGAGCACAGCGCCGTCCGCTCCGCAGGTGATCGCGGTGCCTCCGCAGCCGTCCGCACGAAAGCGTGCCGCCAGCGCCCACGGATCGTTCAGCCCCGTCAGTCGCTTTGATTCATCGCAGTTCGGGAAGAACCAGTCGGTCATCGGCAACACGGGAGTGATCCACGACGCGTATTCTCCGTGTTCCGGCAGCACGACATCCAGGACAGTCGTCACGCCGGCTTGCCGCGCGCGTTCGAACAACCGCCGGACTTTCTCCGACGTCAGACTTTCGAGCAGGCAGTAGCCACCGACGTACAAGACCCGCGCGGATTGCAGATCAGCATCGGAAATCTGCGTGCCGTCGTAGGCAGCATTCGCACCGATGCAATGAATGAACCGCCGGTCTTCGCCCTTCACATTGATGACAAACGTTCCGCTGGTGGGATGAGCCTCAGTCGTGCGGAGCGCCTGGCAGTTCACGCCGGCCCGCTCGAGCATCTCGGAGACCGCGCGGCCGAACAGATCATCGCCGACGCAACCGCTCAGCCCGACCTTCAGTCCGAGCTTGGCCATATCCACGGCGACATTCGCCGCACATCCGCCGACAGTGAATTCCATCCGCGGCGTGAGCGTCAACCCCCCCGCCGGTGGCATCTGGGCCACCGGTTCGCAGACCTGATCGGCGACGATAATCCCGGCACACAAACAATCGAGAGCGCGACTCATTCCGACAGTCATCCCGCAGTGAAGTGAACGATGCCCGTCATACTAACATGCCCGCAGGAGAGTAGCGCACCATCGGAAGTCCAGGGTTTTTGAACCCTGGGTCCTTTAACGGAGACGGCAATTCATCAATTCTTCTCCCGGTGCGCTTTTCATCCGCCCGGCAATCCGCACAATGAAGTGAACTCTCCCGACCGACGCTTCTGCGAAAGAATCACGAAGGAACTGCTATGCCCCGGATGATGCACTTTGGTGCCGTCTGCGCCCTGATCCTGTCGAGCTTCGCTCCGGCCTTCGCAGCCGATTATGTCCGCGAACTGCAGACGAAAGCCATCGCTGACGGCAAGGCCCCGTGGGGCCATTGGGGGGCCGATCCGGACAACTACATCGCGTGGGGCACGCACTCCAACCGGCTCATCCCGGTCTACACCTTTGGGACAAAACACGCTGGTGAGGGAATCGATCTGACCTCCTATCAGGGTGAAAAGAGCCCGTATCGCAGCACCACGGAACTGCAGAGAATCTACGGCCGGACTCCGACCAACACCGTCAACGCACACGCCGATTACCTTGACCAGACGAATGTCTTCGACATTCAGAAGGCCGCGATGGCCGCCGGGAAGAAGCACATTTTCCTGGTCATCTTTGATGGCATGGACTGGCAGTCGACCCGCAATGCGGCGATCGTCAAAACGAAAAACGTGGCTTACGAGAGCGGTCGCGGAACCGGTCTGCACTTCCAGGACTACACCGCGGGCGGGACGTCGCAGTTCGGCTTCTTCTGCACGTCGCCGCACAATGAAGGGACTAAAGTCGACGTCGACGCTCAGACGGTGCTGAATCCCGGCGGCAAACTCTTCGGCGGTTATAACGTCGAACTGGGCGG
>DASRYX010000066.1:0-9331 GCA_035686985.1 Planctomycetaceae bacterium
TTCTGGTCGGTCGCCGCCGCGCTTGGTCGATTTCAAGACGCCCCGCGATTACGAGTCGCCGGGACGTGGTTATGGACGAGTGCGCTCGCCACGGGACTGTTTTTCAGTCTTTCACCGCTGGGGCTGCCGTTCTGGGATGCCGGTTCCGCCTGGCATTGGAAAAAACTGTACGGACCGAGCGACCGCGGTGCAGAATTTGCAAAGATCGCGCCGCTGATTCCAGTCACGGCCCGCGTGGCCTCGACCGACTTCGTCCATCCGCGTTTCACGCACCATGAACGTTCCTACGATTACAGCCAGTATGTCCGCAAAGTCAGCGGTTATGAACTCCGCGTGCCGAACGACACGGACTACATCGTCATCGATACAACCCACCGCTACAGCACGTGGAAAACACCCAAAGACATTCCGGAATACCGCGACACGCCGGAGCAATGGGAACTCCTCACAGCGCCCGAAGGATCAGCCTTCATCGTGTTGAAACGCAGGAGATGATTCGCCGCGAAAAGGCTCAATCTCTTTGAATTCACACCGCGGTTGACAAGAAAGTGAGATGACGTGGATCTGTGGAGTGACTGGCGGGTCTTGGCGGGCGAAATCTCCATTCTGGGGTATCTCCTCACGCTGGCGCTCGTGCCGATGGTCATCCTCACCAAGAAGCCATCGCCCGTTTCGACGGTCGCCTGGGTGATGGTGATCGTGACGATGCCGTTTCTCGGGGCGATTCTGTTCCTCATCTTCGGCATCAACCGTGTTGGCCGGCGAGTGAGCCGTCGACATGCTGCCGCCGAGTTTGTCACCCGTGGTCTGCCGCAGCTGGCGAGCCATCACCTGCTGCTGACCGATGATTTGAACCCCACACAGCGTTCGCTGCTGGTTCTCGCCGAGCGCGTCGGAGAAACGAAGGCGACCTCGGGGAATCGCGTGCAGCTGTATGCGCACACGAAGCAGGCGTTCGAGGCGATTCAGGCCGCGATCGATCAGGCGCAGAAGTCGATTCACCTCGAGTACTACATCTGGCAACCCGACAAGATCGGCACACGGATTCGCGATCAGCTGATCGCCCGCGCCAAGGCCGGCGTGAAAGTGCGGTTCCTGTACGACGCGCTGGGTTCGATGCGGATCACCGAAGCGTTTCTGGAGCCAATGCGTCGCGCGGGAATTCAGGCCGCACCGTTTCTGCCCGGGCGATCGTTGAGGGAACGGTGGTCGATCAATCTTCGTAGCCATCGCAAAATTGTGCTGATCGACAGCGTGATTGGTTTCACGGGTGGAATGAACGTCGGGGATGAATACCTCGGCAAGAACAAGCACTTCGGTTACTGGCGGGACACGCATCTCAAGCTGGAAGGCCCCGCGGTGCAGCAGCTGCAGGAGGTCTTCGCCACCGACTGGTATTTCGCCACCGAGGAAGAACTGAATGTCGGCGAATCGTTCCCGCAGCCGGAAGCGGTGGGACGTGTCGACGCGCAAGTGCTCGCCGGCGGTCCGGATCGCGCGGAAAGTGTTTTCCACTCCACTTTTTTTGCGGCGATCAACGAAGCCAAACAGCGGATCACCCTGGCTACTTCATACTTTGTACCGACACCAGCGCTCTGCACCGCACTCGAAACGGCGGCCCTGCGGGGCGTGAAAACCCGCGTGCTCGTGTCCGGTCCAGTGACCTACTGGACCAGCTACCATGCCTGCCGATCATTTTATGACGAACTGCTGGACGCCGGCGTCGAGATTTACGAGTACCGCCGCGGTCAACAGCACGCGAAAACGCTGACGGTCGACGGCTGCTGGTCACTGGTCGGCACGCCGAATTTTGATGCCCGCAGCGTGTTCCTGAATTTCGAGGTCGGGCTGGCGCTTTATAACACCGGGCTCGCCGAGCAACTTGAGGATCATTTCGATCAGGACCTCGCCGATTCGGTCCGTATTGAACTGAGCGAGTGGAAAAAGCGCAGCACCTGGGAACGCGTGAAAGAGAATTCCTGCCGAATGTTCGCGCCCGTGTTGTAAGCTTCAACGAGCCCGGAGCTCGTTAGAAATAAAAGAAGCCCAGGGATCGTAATCCCTGGGCTTCTTCGATTCACTGTTGATCGGCGATCAACTTACTGGATGCAGCCACCGGGGGCGGAGCCGCAGGCCGTGGCGGCCGGAGCCGCACAGCTGGGGTCGACCGGGCAGCAGGTTTCGACCGGCACCTGACGGCAGACCGTCCGGGGCACGCAGCGAACCTTGGTCTCGCAGATCTGACGCGGCACGCAGTGCGTCTTGGTCGTCATGCGGGTCTCGCAGACTTGGCGGCAGGTGGTGTAGGGCACCTTGCGGGTCCGCGTTTCCTGCGTCATGGTGCAGGTCGTGTACGGAACCTTCCGGGTGACCGTTTCGCAGGTCCACGTGCAGGTCGTGTAAGGCACCCGCTTCGTGATGCATTGTTCCGTCCATGTGCAGGTCGTGTACGGCACGCGCTTCGTAATCGTTTCGCAGGTCCACGTGCAGGTCGTGTACGGGACGCGCTTCGTGCAGGTCTGCTGCTCGTGACGAACACAGGTGTAAGGCACGTTCTTCGTCACGGTGAAGGGCACCTGACGGCAGACCGTGTAAGGAACCTGGCACTGACGGACTTCCTGCTCCATCCGCGTGCAGCAGACGGTGCGGCATTCAATCCGCGGCACCCAGCGACGGCAGCAGACCGTCCGCATCGTTTGCTCACAGACCGTGCGGCAGCAGCCCGGCTTGTAGACGCAGCAGCAGGTGCACGGATCCCATTCCCACGTTCCCTGATCCTGCACGCAACGGCTGACGATCGGTCCCGGAACTTGCTTGGTTTCTTCGACCCAGTCGCCGGTGCAGACCTGCACTTGCTTGTGTTCGGTGACCGGCTTGCAGACCGTGTAGCACACGTTCTTGTAGCAGGTTTCCGATTCCGTGCGGTACTGCGTGCAGCAGACCTGGCGGTAGTGCGTTTCGTAGACCGGCTTGCAGACCGTGTAGCAGACGTCGCGGTAGCAGGTCTGATAGCACGGCTTGCGGACGGTGCAGCACACATCACGATAGCACGTCTGATAGCACGGCTTGCGGATGCGGCAGGTCACGTCTCGGTAGCAAGTCTGGAAGCACGGCTTGCGAACCGTGTGGCAGACATCGCGGTAGCAGGTCTGGTAGCACGGCTTGCAGACCGTGTAGCACTCATCACGCCAGCAGGTTTCGTAGACATTGCGGGTGCAGGTCACCGGGACCTGCTCGATGCAGCGGTCATACACCGTGCGGGTGCAGGTGTAAGTTTCCGGCTCCCAGACGGTTTCATGGACCGTCTTGTAGCAGGTGGTGTTGCACGCCTTCGCAGAGCAGTAATCTCCGCACGGCGCGCAGGCTTTTTTGGAGAGGGAGAAGAACCTTCCCGCTCCGCAGTAACCGGCGTCGGCGGTCTTGTCGCTGACGAGTGCCACCACACCCGTCAGGACGACCATCCAAATTGCATGTTTCATTGGAACTGTCCTTAATTCATTTCTTGCGTCAGCCGAGCAAGCTGAGGGAGCTTGAGTCCGGTTGCGAAACAATGGCTCGTTTCTCAACATCGGCCGTTAAAGCCGACGCTCTTGAGCCAAGTTCCGCAAAATACCTGACCGCTAAATCTTCCCAGTTTCGCCAGCCAACGCGGACTCAAATCAGTTGAGCCCCAAAACGAACGACGACGCCGGTGCCAGTGCGACGGAATTCACTTCCGTACAGGCAGGTGCCCACGCGACACCTTTTCTCACTGCTTCTTTCGGATCGCGCGGAACCGCAACTCTCTCCCGTCGCGTCATTCCCGCAGTGCGTCTGCAGTTCGCCCAGTCTCTCTAACGTGTAAGCTTCCCGAAGGCGGAACAACTGTCATTTCCGCACCGGTCGGTTCGCTTGGGAAGACTCACCGCGCCCCCGCCGCGCTCGCGAGTGGCTGCCTTACGGTGGTATGGTTGGCGACCGTTTCCGATCCAGTTCCATGACCTCACTCCAGGACATCTGCCATGCGGTTCGCCATCTGCCAGGAACTCTTTGAAGGCTGGGATTGGGAACGCCAGTGCCAGTTCATCGCCGAGACCGGTTACACCGGCATTGAGCTGGCACCGTTCACCCTCGCACCGCGCATTACCGACGTACCAATGTCGCAGCGACAGGAACTGCGAACGGTCGCTGCCGACCATGGGCTGACCATCTGCGGTCTGCACTGGCTGCTCGCCAAGACCGAGGGCTTTCATCTCACGACGGCGGACGCATCGCAACGGAACGCCACGGCCGCTTATCTGCGCGAACTCGCGCATGCGTGTGCGGACTTCGGAGGCACTGTTCTCGTCTTCGGCTCACCAATGCAGCGCAACATTGAAGCCGGAATGTCGCGCGAGCAGGCCTATGCCAACGCAGCCGAAGTGTTCCGCGCTGCGATGCCAGTCTTCGGCGAGCGGAGCGTCACGCTCTGCATGGAACCGCTGACGCCGAAGGAGACCAACTTCTGCAACACCTGCGCCGACGCTGCCGAGCTCATCGCGCTCGTGGACCATCCGTGCTTCCAGCTTCATCAGGATGTGAAAGCGATGCTCTCGGAAACGAAACCGATCCCCGCGCTGATTGAAGAATTCGCTTCGGTGACAAAACATTTTCATGTCAACGACAGCAACCTGCTCGGACCAGGGATGGGATCAACGGAGTACGAACCGATCTTCGCCGCGCTTGAGCGCACGAAGTACTCTGGCTGGGTATCAGTCGAAGTGTTCGATTACAAACCAGGCGCGGAGTTCATCGCGCGCGAGAGCATGCGTTACATGCGCGAAGTGCTTGCGCGCTTGAATGCTGCGGCCTCGTGATTGCAACTGTGCTTGTTGTACCGCATGCAGAAAACGCCGGTTTTCCCGGCGTTTTTTTATTGTTTTCAATCGCTGAGAAGCACTCGCTCAGTCTCGTAGTGAAGCGATGGAGACTTCCGCTCGATGTAACGCGCGACCATGCACGTGGTTGTCATCGCGCATGATTGACCGCTTGATGCGCGCGTTCTGCATGTCATCGACGTGTCGTGCTGGGCTCTCATCGCGCGATCACGAAGCCGCGCAGCGCGCGTCATGCATGCTCTCAATGAGTGCGATGCGCGCGTGATGATGGCGCGCATGAAAACGATTTCGAGAAAAATGCAAAATTTCTTCGCATGAACGCGCACAAAAGACTTGAAGTAATCTTTGAAATGCTTACTATGCACGCCAGTTCTGTGACAGTTAAGTTGTTGGGTCGAGTGTCAAGTGCAGGACACAATTGCTGCCGCGATTGTGCAACCCCGAGACTTGACCCTCACTGATTGTCACGCGACTTGCCATGGTTGGTAGGTCGGAAGGGATTCGTCCGATGTGACGCGTTGATGCCGAATAGCTAGCCCGGTATGCCAGCGGCGAAGACGGTCACGAATGTCTCTGGAAGGAGGCTGTCAAGTGGCTAAGAAGAAAGCAGCGAAGAAGGCAGTGAAGAAGGCCGCTCCGAAGAAGGCCGCGAAGAAGACGGCGAAGAAGGCCGCCAAGAAGACCGTCAAGAAGGCCGCGAAGAAGGCCACCAAGAAGGCCGCATCGCCTTCGGGCGGCATGTAACACTGCCAAAGCCTGATGTCTCATCACGAGAGGTGGTTGAATTCGTTCAACCACCTCTTGTTTCATTTAGCCCCTGGTTGTCCGCAACCGGGGGCTGTTGTTTGTCGAAATGCTCCCCCCGGTTGCAGACAACCAGGGCTAAATGGCTTCCGCATCGTTCGGAGCCGGCTCGCCCTGCAGTTGATGCCACGCATTCTCCGCGGCGCGCTGCTCAGCCTCCTTCTTGTTCGGCCCCCACGCCGCAAGGAAGGTCTCTGGACCGACGGCCGCCGCGACCTTGAAGCACTTCGAGTGGTCTGGCCCCTTCTCATCCAGCAGTTGATAGACCGGTGTGGCACCCAGACTCTTCTGTGCGAACTGCTGCAGGAGACTCTTGTAGTTCTTCCCGTGCGTGGACTGCAGCGCGTGCTCAATCTCTCCGGTGACCCACGGCTCCACCAGCCGCTTGGTCGCTTCCAGGCCGCCGTCGAGATACACGCCGGCGACCAGCGATTCAAAGACCGCCGCGAGAACCGAGCTGGGCACGCTGTCGGCGAGACTCAGTCCTTTACCGAGGATGAGAAACCGGCTGAGTCCCCACGCCTGACTGATCCGGGCACACGCCGAACGGCTCACGACGACCGACTTGATCCGCGTGAGCTCGCCCTCCGGTTCTTCGGGCAGCCGATGGAACAGCAATTCACACACGATCGTCCCGAGAATGGCGTCTCCCAGGAACTCGAGCCGTTCGTTCGAGTCGAGCCGCGTTCGGGCGATGGACGCGTGCGTGAGACACCGCTGCAGCAGCAACCGGTCGCGGAACCGATAGCCGATGACGTCTTCGCAAGCCGTGAGGTGATCCTCGATGTTGAACGACTCCTGCGACATCCACTCCGTCTCACATGTCTCCGTCCGCTTCCGGTCGCAGACCGTTCCTTTTCTCGCTTCCTAACGCCGAAACCCTTCGTGTGCTCCTCGGGAGTTCCCCCGCGGCGGCAGGCACCCGCACATAATACCAAAAGTCGTGCGTAAACCAGTGGTCTCGCTGCTTCCACGACGGCAGGACAATCGCTTACGCAAGTCCCGTTGAAATAAGGCTTCTTCTTCAAAGCCCATTGCGGTTCCGATCCACCCGCACCAACCGCGAAGATCGGCTCCAACATCTCTTGCCCGACCCTCGTAGAATGAGAAGACGCATCCGGTGCCCGCCATCGGAAGTCTTGGCCTACCTACCCAGCGCCCCGGAGTGAGGCGCTCCCCCTTACGAAGAGGAAAGATTTATGTCCCGCGTGTTCAGTTCAATGAGGCAGTATGGATCGGGACTGGCGCTCGGCGTTACGTTGACTGCGCTGGTTGCCACATGGAGCGTCCGGCAGGAAGCCCGTGCAGTTCCCACCGTGGCGGATGCGATCGATCTATCGATCGCGTTCCGCAAAGTCGCCGCGGATGTGACCCCCAGCATTGTGTCCATCCAGACGCTCACCAAAGGCCGGCAGGTCGAGATGCAACGGAACGGTGCACCGGAGAACCTGCCGTTCCCCGAGTTCTTCCGTGATGATCCGCGGTTCCAGGAATTCTTCCGCGGCGGTCCGCGGCGGGGCATGACACCCCAAAAGCGCGGCGGCGGATCAGGCTTCGTCATCGATCCTTCGGGTATCATCATGACGAACAACCACGTGGTTGCCGGGGCCGATGAGGTCCGCGTCCATTTCCTCGACGGTCGCGAATTTCTGGCGAAGGAAATCAAGACCGATCCCCGGACCGACGTGGCGATCATCCGCATTGAAGGAGCCGGAGAACTCAAGCCACTCAAGCTCGGCGACAGCCGCGACATGCAGGTCGGGGACTGGGTTCTCGCGATCGGCAGCCCGTTCGGACTGGAAAGCACCGTCACGCAGGGGATCATCAGCGGCAAGAGCCGGTCGCGCAATCTCGCTGATCGCGAAGACTTCCTGCAGACCGACGCCGCCATCAATCCCGGCAACAGTGGTGGACCGTTGTTGAACCTGAAGGGCGAAGTGATCGGGATCAATACCGCGATCGCCTCGGCCAGCGGCGGATACGACGGGATCGGCTTCGCAATCCCCACCCACATCGCCGGCTGGGTCGGCGAGCAGCTCGTGAAATCCGGTTCGGTGAAACGCGGTTACCTTGGTACCGCGATCGCTCCGGTCAATTCGGAGACCGCCCGGCAGTTCAATGTCACCCTCGGTGAAGGAGCCGTGGTGCGCAGCGTGATGCCAAACTCCCCCGCCGACAAAGCCGGTTTGGAACCCAGCGACGTTGTGCTGACCCTCAATGGCCAGAAGATCTCCGGGCCGGTCGTGCTGCAGGGGATTGTCGAACGGCTGGATATCGGCAAAACCTACCCGCTGGAAATCGTTCGCAGTGGAAAGCGAGAAACGTTGAAGGTCACGATCGAGGAGATGCCGGTCTCGTTCGCGTCAAAGACGAATGGTCGTGAACCGTCGGAAACGCAACCGGCGACCTTTGATGATCTCGGGCTGCAGGTGAAGAATCTGACGCGCGAACTGGCGAAGCAACTCGGACTGGACGCGACGAAGGGGGTGCTGGTCGCCGGTGTGAAGGACGGCAGCCCCGCCAGCAATGCGGATGTTCAAGCCGGAGACCTCGTTGAACGCGTCGGGCAGACGCCAGTGACCACGGTCGAGGAGTACAACAAGGCCGTCAGCAGCTTGTCCCTGAAGGACGGCGTCGTGCTGCATCTGCGAAATGAAAACGGCAAGCGCTATGTCGTGCTGAAGTCCGAAGAATAGTTTTCCAGTTTGTTCCTGTCGTTCGGACGGGACTTCCTGATCAACATGGAGCCTCCGGCTGGTATCGCCGGGGGCTCTGTGCTTAATGAGTCCGCGACGGCAGTCATGACGTTCCATCACGGACTTGTTACGCTTCGGACTTTCTTCTTGAGACGATGCCGATGCCGAAGGTTGCAAAATCCCTGGCCGCCCGGAAGACCGCGGCGATGCGGATCGCCGAGCGACTGGCCGAATTCTATGGTGACGCGGAATGTGCGCTGCATCACCGCAACGCGTATGAACTGATCGTGGCGACGATTCTTTCCGCCCAATGCACGGACGCCCGCGTTAACATCGTGACTCCGGCTCTCTTCAAACGATACCCCGATGCCGCCGCGCTGGCGAAAGCCAAGCAGGAAGACGTCGAAGAGCTGGTCAAGACCACGGGGTTCTTTCGAGCCAAAGCCACCAACTTGATCGCGATGGCTCAGGGCGTGGTGGAACATCACGGGGGAACAATCCCGCAAACGTTAGAAGAGCTTGTGAAGCTGCCCGGCGTCGGTCGCAAGACCGCGAACGTGGTGCTGGGGACCGCCTTCAACATCGCCGTCGGCGTGGTCGTCGATACGCACGTCAAACGGATCACTTATCTCCTGGGACTGACCAAGGCCACACAGCCCGAGAAAATCGAAGCCGATTTGATGGAGTTGCTCCCCCCGAGCGAGTGGGTCAATTTTTCGCACCGGTTGATTCACCACGGTCGCCGGATCTGCATTGCCCGCCGGCCGAAGTGCCTGGAGTGCCCGCTGCTGGATCTCTGCCCGCGCGTCGGATTGCCACCGCTTGAGGCGAGGTGAAACTCTATCCCGGTCATTGCGCCATGCGTTTTTCTTCCGCGGCGCTGGGGCGCAGATAGAACGGGGCGAGGGTCCATAGATCGCTGCGCTCACCCGCGGTCCATTTCCTCGCCGCGAGGTTGGCGATGTTCGTCGCCGA
>DASRYX010000067.1:0-7724 GCA_035686985.1 Planctomycetaceae bacterium
TCACGCCTGCTGCGCGAATTGGCCCACGATCTCGCGATCATCCGTTCGCGCGACTGGGGCCAGAGCCTCGTGAACTATCTGAATGATCTGGTGGCGCGCGGACACCACTCGTTCTATCGCGCTCATCCGGCGCGGTGGTCACGCGTGGTCGAGTTTCTCGGTCGCGACTTTCCGCGGATGTTCCGTCGCAACGGCGGCTATTTTCTGGTCGCAGCGGCGCTGTTTTTCGGGCCGCTCGCCGCGACGTGGACCGCCGTGCAAACCGATCCCACGGTCGCAATGCGTCTGCTGCCCTCGGAGGCCCTTGAACAATACGACCAGATGTACGGTTCACGCGGCCGGGGTGACGACAAGCCGGACGACGATGCCGCCGCGGATGAGAAGTCCGATGAAAGCGACGACGAAGCGCTCGAAGCCGGCTTC
Organism: Planctomycetaceae bacterium; assembly: GCA_035686985.1. GTDB lineage: Bacteria > Planctomycetota > Planctomycetia > Planctomycetales > Planctomycetaceae > DSVQ01. The sequence continues at coordinate 424 of DASRYX010000067.1, forward strand.
GATGAATCCCGTGCGGCGATGGCCGGTTTCTATGTACAGCACAACGTCGGCATCGCGCTGCAATGTTTCGCCCGCGGCCTCCTGCTCGGTGTCGGAACAATCCACACCCTGCTGTTTAACGGACTGTCGATCGGAGCCGTCGCGGGATATGTCCTGGCGATGGGGCACTCTGAAAAGTTCCTCAGCTTCGTCGTCTCGCATGGTTCCTTCGAGCTGACTGCGATTGCCATTGCCGGCGCGGGCGGGCTGGTGCTCGGCGATGCGCTCGTGCATCCCGGTCAGCGACGACGGCTGGAAGCCCTGCGGGTCCGCGGCCTGGAAGCGGTTCAACTCGCCGGAGGTGCCGCCGCGATGCTGGTGATCGCCGCGTTGATTGAAGCGTTCTGGTCACCCGCGCCGATTCCCGCACTGTGGAAGTACACCGTGGGAACCGGGCTGTGGGTGCTGGTCGCCGTTTATCTCACACTCGCGGGGCGGCAGCGATGAGGTTCCACGACGCCGCCATTTCGCTGCAACCACGCTCGATCGGCAGCTGTCTCGATGTCGCATTGGTCTTCGTCGGCCAGCACCTCGCGCTCTGTTTGCAGATCCTGGCATACATCGCCCTTCCGGCGTGTGTCGGCGTCTATTTTGCATCCCGCTTCACACAGCTGGGATGGTTCTGGTGCCTGCTGGCCGTCGGCGTGATGTCGATCCCGCTCGGCACAGCCTTGGTCTCGGCGGCCGTGCGCACGGCGGTCGGTCAGCCCTGCACGGCCCCGGCGGCGATTGCGAATGCATTCCGTTCGACCTGGCAAACCATGTTCATCGTCGCGATCCTGCGGCCGGTCCATCTGGCGTTGATGTTCGCCGGCGTTTTACCCGGCGCGGCGGTGATGATCTACACCGGCTTTCACGCCGAATCGCGGTTGTTCTCCCGCTGGCGAGCCGGGGAACATGACCACCGCATCGGTGATCTCGTCAAACTCGAGTTCGGCGATCTGCTGACGCGCGGCCTGGGCATTGCCATGTTCGGCCTGCTGTTCTGGGGATTGCTGACGATCACGGTCGACGCGACGGCAATGCTGCTGCTCGGGGTTTCGCCGTGCCTGGGACGATTGTTCGAAGCCGTGCGGAATCCCTGGGGACTCGCGGACTTTGAAGCGTGGTGGCACGCATTCTGGACGTTCGTCACCACCGATGCGATGGCGCTGACCACCATCACCGCGACGGCCCTGATCACCTACGCCGTCTGCCGGCTGGCGTGGTTCTTCGCGTATGTCGACCTGCGGATTCGTCGTGACTGCTGGGACGTGGAAGTCGCACTCGCGGAAGAAGCGCAACGGTGGAGGAGCCCGGTATGAATCTTTCGCTGCGGATCAGCGTGAAGGTGCTGCTGTGGATCGTGCCGGCGCTCTTCGTCACCACGCCGTTGTCAGGCGAGGAACGGCTGCCAGTGCAGGACCTGCGTCAAAGCGCGCGGCGAATTCTCGCCGAGCCGGAGTTCCGGCACTTCGAACATTTCGCCGATGACGCTTTTCGTAAGGGCGACGCTGTTCCGTCTCCTCCAGAAAGCACGACCGCGCCGACGCCCGGCGGTGACAGCGCCAACAAGGGGACATCCGCGGAATCGTCTTCGCACACGGGTGAATCGACTGCCAATGAACCCTGGTGGCGGCGGGCGCTGAACCGATCGCAACCGTCCAAGTCGGGCAACAATTCTGACTCGTCAAGGAACCAGCGGCTCACGCCCCCGGGATCATCTCGCTCCGATGATAAATCTTCGACGAATGCGGAACAGCCAGCCAGTGATTCGGCTTCGGGCAACACGAACAACCTCGGCGATTCATCGGGAGCGAATGACAACCGCGGCACCTCGAACTCCGATGTGAACACCGAAGCCGGTTCTGATCGCGCGGGTCAAACAACAACACCATCGACGGAACGCCCCACGCGCACGCCGATCGATCGCCCCGAGCGCAATACCCGCGCGAGTACACCCTCCCGCCGCGGCAGCGATGGCGTGGAACGCCCGGTGCGACAGGCCTCGCGAACGCCACGGACACCGAAAGCCGATCCCGGCGGACCGACGTGGAACGGTCCTTCGCTCGCCTTTGGCAATCTGCTCGGCGGCCTGTTTCATGCCGTGGCGTACCTGATCCTCGCCATCATCGTGGTCGCGATTCTCGTCCTCATCGCCCAGGCGGTGATGCAGGCGTGGAATGATCGCCCGCGAAATGCCGCCGGATTGTCGCAGGGCATCATCGGCCCGTTGACGCATGACCGCTCGCCCGGCGAAACCGAGGCAGATGTCTTCGTCCAGGAAGCGCTGGCCCTCGCGCGGCAGGGTGAATTCCGCGCCGCGATCGGGCGGCTGGTGCTCGGCGGAATGAGCGACATCGAACGCCGACAATGGATCCGCTATCGCCGCGGACTGACCGTGCATGACTATCTGCGCGTGCTTCGCAGTCGGCCCGAACAATTCACCGGCTTCCGGCAGGTCGTGCGGGTCTTCGAACCGGTGGAATACGGCCGCAAGCCCGCGACACAACCTCTCTTCGACGCCGCGCTGCAGGGTTATCGCCACGGATTTCAGAACGCTTCGACGGCAACAGACGAGGCGTCATCCTGATGCCGCACTTGTCGAAACTATGGCAGCGGATTCCCGCATGGTCGGTATGGCCGGTCCTCGTGATTGTGCTGCTGGTGCTGCACGTCTGGTTCCCTGATCTCGGCGATGACATCTATCACGACACGTACAGCAACACCGCGGAAGGCAAACGGGCGTTTTACCGGCTCGTGGACGATTACGCCGCTTTCACCGACCGCAATGTTCAACCGCTGACCCGCGTGCTGCCTCACATCACCGGCGAAACGTTCTGCATTCTGGGACCGCAGCGCTGGCCCACCGAGGCGGAGTGGACTGCGATTCTCGACTGGGTCGCCGCGGGAGGGCAGCTCGTCTTTGCCTGTCGCGGCATTGAAGAACGCGCGATCCCCCGCCTCGACATCCGTTATCTGCCGCGGGAATCGCTTGAGCCGCCCGATGATTCGCTGCCGCCGGACACGAAGCTTGTCGACCGGCAGTCAACGGCGTGGTGGACCGACGGGCGATTGCTCGCGCCGGACAGTGAGATTGTCCTGTCGTACGACGGCACGCCCCAGGTGGCGGTGAAACCGCTTGGTGAAGGCCGTGTGGTCGTTTCCGCATCACCGCTGATCTTTTCGAATCAGCTGCTCACTTATGGTGACAATCCCGCGCTGGCGTTTCGCCTGCTGGAGCTGGCCGGTGCCGTCGGCAGCGTGACGTTCGACGAGTCGCTCAACAAGACAGGCACACCGAAGACGGTCGCCCTGCTGTTCGACGACGAACTGCGGCCGATCACGCTGCAGCTGATGTTGCTGCTGGCGCTTTACGGCTGGTGGAATTCACTGCGGTTCGGACCGTTACTTCCGGCGGCGGCCGCACCGCGGCACAACATCGTCGAACACGCGGACGCTTTGGGGGTCGCGTACTGGCGGCAGCGCTCGGGCGAGACCGTTCTGCGGCATTACCTGGCGGCACTGCGGGGCAGCTTGCCGAAAACCGGACGTTCGGCCCGTCTCGCGCTGGTCGCCGCCCGGCTCAACAAGACGCCGGAGGACATTGAACTGCAGCTGAACGCGGCAGACCGCGCGACGCAGCGGCGTCAGCTGGATCGTACCACCGCCGCGAAAATCATCCGCCGGCTGGCACCGATCCGCCAGGCCCTCCGCGGCGAGAAACGGTGAGTCCGTTGACCGAAACGGGAGGGCGAAGCTCCTGCTGAGCCGGACTTCAGAGCCGCGACCGTCAGGAAGCGAGTTCTTGATTCAAGATGATCATGACTGATGCAGAACGTGTTGCCTCGATGCGGCTCAGCGGGAGCTTCGCCCTCCCGGTAAATGCATCTCGTTCAGAAGCCGCCCGCCTTCGACTTGACCGGAGTCTTCGGCGTCGCCGTGGCTTTCTTCGAGTTCGCCGTCGAAGCCGGATCGGGAGCGGGCTTCTGCGGGCCGATGCCGTCGAGCTGTTTGCCATCCGCACCGATCGGCCGGCCGTCGGCCCAAGTGATGCCTTTGCTCGCGGCGTGCAAGGTGTAGGAAGACCCTTTCAGCGCATCGCGACGGGTGGGCAGCGGCTCCTGCGGCAGCACGCCGTCTGCTTGCGTCAACAGCCGGATGTCATGTCCCTCGCCCCACAAAGCAGCCCACTTTGCGGGATCGGTCACCGGCGGCGCGGCGGGATTCAGCGATTTCACGTACGTGCGGATTTCCTTCGAGACGCCGTTCGACTGACCCCACCACGTCAGTTGCTTTTGTTCGAGTACAGGCCCCGTCAGCGTCATCAGCGTGGGTGATTCCGCGTCACCCGATCGCAACGAGAACGGCGGACCGAAGGCACAGTTTTCCACGAAGCATTGCACCGATCGCGTCGCCGCACCGGAGAGCGATGCGGCCCGCATGTGCAGGATGGTGTCAGTCGCTGAGAGCGTGGATTGCACGATATCAATCGACACGGGCAAGCCGTTCTGCACCGACGTCGGCCGCAGATCGAGTAATGTGCCCCGCGACGCCAGCAGACTGTTACGCACAAACACCGCGCTCGCACCGCCGTCCACTCGCAACGTGCTTCCCGGCGTCTGCACCAGGCACTGAATCAATGAGAGAGCGGGCGGCTGTGATGTCGGGGCATTCGCGTTCGTCGTGAACTTCACGCCCCCCTGATACGGCGACCCCGGCTTTTCGGGGCCGATCAGTTCACACCGCCGCAAAACCACGTGCGAATCAACCGCGGACAAAAACCACGCGGGCAACGTCGACCGGGCTTCCGGCGACTGGTACCGCAGGTCTTCACACTCGATCGACCCGCGCTCGATGCGGATCAGCGCTTCCACATCTTTACCGGCGTCTTTGGGCACGATTTTCAGCGGGGCGCCATCACCCTGCCGGAAGACAAGCCGCAGTTGCCGGCCCTGCAGTTGCACGGGCGTCATCAGGCAGTTGCCGAAGCCCACGGCTTCGAACACCGTGCCGTTGGACCAGTCGGCCCGCGAGAGGATCACGCCGAGATCCTCTTTCTTGAGATCGACCCGGCGGGTCTTGCCGAGCGGTGCCGATTGCACGGCTTCGTTGGGCAACGGTCGCCGCTGGCTGATCGCCGCCAGTCGCGCGGGATGCGTCGACTCCGGGACGATCAACTTCGCGGTTTCGGTACCGACACGTTCGCCCTTGCGCGCCAGCTTCTGCACGCCGCCGGGGGCCTGCTCGCGATCAAATTCCAGCGCCGAGACCGACGCCATGACGGCCAAACCGTTCGGCCAGACATCGGCGAGGAACTGATCGGCGTCCACGTTCTGCTGCCAGAACACCTTCCAGTTTTCAGCATTTTTCGCCCGGAAGGCCGACTTGCTGCCAAGATCCAGCAGCGTATCAAACCCGAGGTACGCCGACGATTTTGAACTCCAGAGGACCGATTGGCGGAGCGTGTCCTGCAACCAGTCATCGGCGGCAAGCAGCACGCGGGGTCCCTGATCGGACGCGGTCGAGCAGACGGAATCGACAAACACGAGATGCGTCACCGGCGGCGTTTCGCGCTGATTGTCGCCGCTGATGTCGAACATCGTCTGCGCGTTGCACCACGTTGAACGAACACTGCGGACGACACGCGGCGGAACCGTCTTTTCCGTTGCGGCCGAGAGACCGCTCAGTTTCAAGCTCGTCCCGTTCCCCGATGCGATCACGGAATCCCGCACAACGGCGTCGAGGGAATCGCAGCGCACATTGACCGCGACGGTGGGTTCGCCGCGAATGAAACTGCGATCGATCAGCAGCTTCGCGCCGCCGGGCGTGCTGGCTTCGAGATTGAGCAGAAACAACGGGGTGGGACCTGTCCCCGCCACGGTCACCGTGGAATCCCGCAGCGTGAGTGACCCTTCGATGACCGACAGGGCTTTGACGGGTTCGGTCCCCTTCCATGTCTGTCGATCCATCGAAAAATGGACGCCGTTGAGTTCCAGGTGACCGGTCACACGCAGGCTGCCGATCAGTCCTTCACCGGCGGAGCCGAGAACAATGATCGGCTTGGAATTGGGCTCGGCGGAGAGAATCAGATGTTTCGCTGTGACATTCGATGGCGTGGACAAGACGAACGGCCCATTGCCGATCAATTGAATCAGCGCTCCCTCCGGACCGACGCGGCTGAGAGCTTCGCTCAACGCGCCGAAATGAGTGCCGGTGTTCGCCCCGGGGCCGACGGTCAACACAGTGCCATGCGAGGACGCCTTCGCATTCGCCCACTCGGGAATCGCTTCGGGATCAAACGGCGCATTGCCTCCGCCCGCAGCGGCATTCGGATTCGCACTATTCATCAGCGCGGCGGTTCCGACCGGACTGCCGTCGGCACCGGTCGCGGTGCCCGTGCCGCCGGTCTGATTGGGAGGCAACGGTTTTCCATCGGGGCCAATGTTCTGCCCGGACGCGATCACGGGTGCGACTTGCGTCCCCGAATCCAGAATTGGTTTTTCGCTGCCCGCCGCTCCACTGACGGCGGCCACTTCCACCTCGCGCTTGTCGGGGTTGCCGCTCGCCGCGGGGGCCGGAGCCGGGCCGACGGCATTCGGTGACGCGAAGAACTGGTTGCCGTAGCCCGAGATCATCCAGCCGAGACCACCGACGACGATCACCACGCCGATGGCAGCACCGACGATCTTCAACCACTCAAGATTGATGCCCTGCGGTTCGTCTTTCTGCGCCTCATCCTGCACGCGGCGCGACACCGGTGGCATAACGCCGGGTTCCCGTCGAGAGGTCTTTCCCGACGACGGACTGCTGGAGATCGCGTGCGAGCTTTCGTCATCAAGGCTGTGCACCGGCGCTTTGACGCGTGGCCGACGCGTCGGCGCTTCTTCGCCTTCATCGTTGTAGATGTCGACATCCGGGCCAGGCTCGTCGCTTCGGCTGCGGCGCGGAGCCGGTGCGGCTTCTTCGTGTTCCTCTTCCTCGTCCACGCGCGATTTTTTGCTCCGGGACCGCGGTGCAGCATCGGGGGAAGGAACATCGTCCGGCAGCACCGGCTTCTTACCCGAACGACTGCGGACCGGCGGTGGTTCTTCGTCGGGCTCATCGAAAATTTCGCGGGAAATCGCGTTCCGGGTCAGCGCGGCGGTGTTGAGGTCCTCGACCAGCTCCGCGGGAGTCTGGTACCGGTTCTCGGGCTTCTTTTCGAGCAGGCGGTGAATGACGGCGACCAGCCCGTCGGTGACGTTTTCGTTCACCGATCGCGGATCAGGCGGGGCCTTGAT
>DASRYX010000068.1:0-4406 GCA_035686985.1 Planctomycetaceae bacterium
GGAATGTCCGGCTCGGACCGCTGCCCGCTCCGACGAGCAACGATTCCAGCCAGGGGATCGTCACGGATAACACCGGCAGCGTCGAACTTTCGCCGCCGAAAGTCACCGCGTTTGCCCCGCCGCTCGGCTCCGCGTTCGAAGGCATCCCCGACACCGGCGAGCTTCCGGCGAATCCGAACATCGCCGTCGGACCAAACCACATCCTGCAGACCGTCAGCGGTGCGATGCAGGTGACCGACCGGTTTGGCGTGCTGACCGACGTGAGCGCGTCGCTGGCTTCGGTTTTCGGTGTTCCCGCCGGAGCGACAGGCTTGACCGATCCGGTCTGTCATTACGATCACTTCAATGACAAGTTCATCGTGCTGATGACGGCGAAGAACGCCGCCGGGACCGATGGCTGGTACGTGCTCGCGGTGACGAAAGGCCGGGTGCCATTCGCGGTCGCTTCGACCTGGACCGTCTACAACATCCGCAACGATATCGATCTGCCGGGGACCGACACCGCGTTCGCCGGGGACTTCGCCAAGATCGGCTTCGACAACACCTATTTCTACATCACCTCGAATCAGCATGACTCAAGCGGCGTCTTCCAATATGCGAAGGTTCGCATGTACCGGAAGAATGACATCTACAGCAACCGGCCGGCTCCCGCGGTCGAGTTCAACGATGTCCGCGATGTCGCCGGCAACCGCGTCTTCACGATTCAGCCGGCCATCACGTTTGGCACGCCGGGTCGTGAGTATCTGTTGTCGTGTCCGCCCGGAGCCGGGAACGCCGTCACGGTCTTCTTCATCAACACGCTGGTCAACACGCGCACGCTGGAAAAGCGGTCGGTCGCGGTGAATGCGTGGTTGCCGCCGCAGCCCGCGTTCCAGAAGTTCCCCGGACCGCAGGTGAATTCCGGTGACGCCCGGCTCTCGAATGTCGTGGTGCGGAACAACCGCATCTTCACAGCCCACACGGTTCGTCGCGGAACGTTCCCGTGTGCGGCCCATTACATCGGCGTCAACGGCGCGAACTTCGGCAAAGCGTTGGACACCACGATCGGAGCACCGAACTTCTACTATTACTACCCCGCGATCTCCGTGTCGCAGAACGGCGGCCTGGGGACGGTGCTGAATTTCTCGAGCATGACCCGCTTCCCGGGAATCATGTATACGCAGATTGACTCCCGTGGCGGCATCCTGCCACTGGCAGTGCTGCGCGAAGGCCAGGGCAACTACTTCATCACTGTCGGCGGTCGCGCTCCGTGGGGCGAGTACTCCGGGATCTGCGTCGATCCCAGCAGTCCCGACCGCTTGTGGTTCAATTCGATGTATGCGACCTCGAACCCGTTCAGCTGGGGGACGTTCGTCGGCAACACCAGCATGTTCGGCGGCCGCCAGTCCAATACGCCGACCGACGCCGGCGTGACCCTTCGCGACCTGATTCTCGACTGGCTGAAGTCCACCCCCGTCTTCGGCCCACTGCTACCGTAGCAGTTGCCGAAACGAACCAGAATGAAAATCAGGCCGGGACATCTCACCCGGCCTGTTTTATTTTTCACCCATCGGGCAGACACTGTTTAGACGCTCAGGTTTTACCATGTAGTGTTAACGGAGAGAGCCGCGCCCAAAAAAAGGGGATCACTGTGACCGAGCAGGAAGACGTCCTGATCATAAGGGAAATTCATCGGTTGCTCCTTCCCCACACCGACATTGTGGGACTCATCGAGCTTGATGGCGATCGCTTGACTACCCGCATTGAAGGCCAGCAGCTCGCGATCACAGCGAAAGTCATCACCGATCAGGATGCGCATTCCTCCGTCGCCCATGCGCACATCATTGTGGCAACCGACGACGAAGAGCTCTTTGGCAATCTCGAAGCTTGTGTCGTCGGGATTAATCTTGATCGGCACACGGCGTTACGCAACACAGCGGAGAGTTGGTTCACCAGCGCCGCCGGTCCGATCTTCTCTTTGTTCCATGCCAGACCGGTGCTGGATGCGATCCACTTCGATGGTGAGGAAGTAAGTGGCGTCCGCGGCGCACACGGGTTCGCCGGCCCATTAACCGTTCGGATGGCCAGCGAAGAATTCCCCGCTGACCGGCTGCTCGAACAGCCGATGTTTCAATACGTACCGGAGATGGCTCCGCCGGGCATTGTGCATCTTGCCAAGGTGACGCTTCAGGTGCGTGCGCAACGCTGGCACCGCACTATCGAAGTCGATGGTCATCAGGCCGTCTATGCGGATGCCTCATGGGACGCGGGCCAACCACCACCCCGTCAGGTCGTCGCGAGTCGCTTCGCCACGTTCCACTACGCGAATCAGCCGGAAGTCGTTGAAACACGTCGCGTGTTGGACGAAGTCATCTGTGACTATGTGAGGCAGTTCGACCAAGAGCGCGACACGAATCGAGCACGGAACGCGCTCGTCAACGCGGGCCGTCCGGAAAAGGTTGTTGATCGTGTTGATCATTTCCTGAGACTGGCGCTCGGACGGGTCATCATTACGAACAACATGCCCTTTCATGCCGCGATGACCTATCACCGTGTGCAACCGTCCGGCGAACTGAAGTTGAACGAGCCACTCATGGAGGAGCCGGCATTTGTCCGAGGCATGGCCCTCGCCGGTGCGCTCGCCGATGGCCCGCTCTTGGAGGCGACGAGGGAACTCGCCCTGTGCAGCGCGGAAGTCGATGTCATCAACCAGGCCCTCAACGCGGGGAGCAGGCTGGAAGACTGCCACGCCGACCCGTTTCTGATTCCCGATCTCGGAACCAGCCGGGAGGTCTTCTCGAAGGCCGTCGAGTGTCTTCGCTATCAGCCTGAGCATCCGTCAAAGAAGCCCTGGTGGAAGATCTGGTAGCGTCGTTTCTATAGGTCAGGATGTGGCCGACTTCTCTGACTTCGCTCACTTCTTGGTCGGAAAACTCCACTGTGTCGTGAAGATATCGGACCACAGCACGTTTTCGCTGAACTGGCCGTCTTGCTGGCGGCTGAACTGGATGACGCCGATGTCACCGAGCCGCGGGTAGAGCTGGGCGTTCGAGCCTTCGAACTCCGCTTTGTGGAACGTGTGGCCGGAGTTCACGGCGACGTAGCGGTTATGGTTGAACGGGTTCGGATAGACCAGCGGCACGCCGTGAGTGTTGGTGGCGTACGTCTCGCCCCGGGCTTCGATCGCGTCTTTCGTCCAGGCGAGCGGCAGCTGATCGACGACCTTCGCCAGCACGCTGTTGGAGCCGGGGTCGCCGAAGAGAATGACGTGGTGCGTCTCGAAGAGCTCTTCGTTGAACTGCCGGTCGGTGATCACGGGCAACTTCGCGCGGAGATATTTGTCGTACTCCTGCTCGAAGCGCTGGAGGTTGAACTCCGCCCAGTCGTGATGGTCGCGGGACCACGGCGTGCCTGTGCCCCGGACGCAGATGAAGGGACGCGTGAAAGCATCGTCGATCGGTCCCTGCATGTGCTTCCGTTTGGAGAGCGGGGGCTTCGTGAGGTAATCATGCGAGGTGCGGTAGTCCCACGTCGTCCAGCCGTCGGCTTCCTTCGCGAAGTACACACCGGGTAGCAACCCTCCGGCGGCGGAGGTCAGCGGTGACGGTTGACCGTCATCGATCACGATGGCGTCAGCGACATCCCGCGCGACTTGCAGCACCGCGATATTTTTCGTTTTGATGTGAACCACGCCGTTGTCATCGATCTTCGCTTCGGCCACCGACGGTTCATACGGTTCGATCTGTTCCTCGACGGTGATCCATTCGCACTGGTTGTATTTCACGGTGCAGGTGGTGAAACGGAGTTCCCGATGCCCCGGGAATGACGGTCGACCTTTTTCAGCAGCCGCGGTGTGAAAAGCAAGAAACTCCTTCCAGCTGTCGGGATGGAATTTGTGCTCGGTTTGCGGGCCGATGAGCACGGGAATCTCAACCCCGACTTCTTTGCCGCGGGTCTGCATCAGCTGGCTCGCCGCGAGTTGCTTGTCGAGTTCGCCGCCGTAGCCGATCGTCGGAACGTTCGCCGCATTCATGGCATACTCGGCGGCGTCGTAGATCCGGACGAGTTTCGTGTGCAACGGCGATAGAGGTTCCTTGAGATTGAGATACTTCACCGTATCGCTGAACCCTGCCCCGGCACCGACAGAGGACCATCGATCCGGGTAATGCAGCCCGAGGTGCCAGGCCCCGGCACCGCCCATCGAAAAGCCCCACAACGTCACTGGCGATTCATCGATCCGATACAAGCGATTGACCGTGGCCAGTGCTTCAAAGACATCGACTTCACCCGCCCAGCGGTAGGCGTTGTTCGTGCGACCGAAGACATCGAGCTGGATCCACGGATGGTCTTCCTTGGGCGTTTTTCCTTCGAACCGCTGGATGAAACTGGTTTCGGTCAGCACCCCGTCACGGCCGTGCAACACCAGA
>DASRYX010000069.1:0-3039 GCA_035686985.1 Planctomycetaceae bacterium
GCGGCTGACCTGCCGTGTGCTCCTGGTCAATCTCGCACTGGCCGTGCGGCTCGTCAGTGTTTCCAGTGCGGGATATGCCAGTGTGGTTCTGACCGAGACCTGGTTTGAACCGGTGTTTCTCGGGTTGCTCATCCTGCTTGGGGAATCACTGCAAGGCAGGGTCGAATTTCGCTGGTGGACCATTGGCGTCCTCTTCGCAGTGGGGTTTCTGTTTCGCCCGGCGATGGCGGCGATGCTTCCCGTGCTGGTGGTCGCCGCGTGGATGGCACCGACTTGGAGAGTGACGGCACGTCGATTGGCAATTTTGGGTGGAGTCAGCGCCTTACTGATCGGTCCGTGGTGCGCGAGAAATGCGATCGTCTGCGGACAGGCAACGCCAGTGATTTTTCTTGGCCGCGAATTGTGGGTCAGCGTCTACAGCCCGGGCTCGCCAGCGGGCCCACCCTTGCCTGACACACCAGAGGCAGCCACCATTCTGGAGAAGGGCGGAGACCGCCTGAACGGCGAAGCGTGGCGGCATAACTGGACCGTGTCCACCGCCCTGACCGACGCGGGATCAACCGACGCGGAGGCCGACCGGGGGATGCGCGTCGTTGCGTGGCAGGGCCTCCGCCGTGATCCGTTGCGGTGGGTCGTGCGTTGTGGCTGGCGGACGGTAGACCTGTGGCGCAGTATCTTCTCGCGAGAGCAGGCCATTTACGGTGGGACCCCGCAACGAACCGCAGTGGGAGCCGATCAAATCCTCTGGGGAACGGATGCCCTGCGCGGGGTGCGCGACCGCTGCCTCGATGCGAGTCTGGAAACGCGGCTGTTGCCCGTCGAACTCGGAAGTCTACTGGGTTTACTCGGCGTGTGCGGGCTCTGTTTGCATCCGCGGCTGTCGCACTGGGGACTCCTGGTCGCGCTGACGCTCGGATGTACCGCCGTCATGACGGGAGTACTTGAGATCCCGAACCATCGTTACCGACTCGTGCTCGAACCACTGCTGATTGTCGGAGCGTTGACCGGCGGTGCGGTGTGGGTCGAGATCATCCGCCGCGGTCGCCGGGACCTCGTCAGGGAACTGCAACAGGGTCCGTCCTCCGCAGATCATCATGCAGAAATCCGTGACCGCAAATAAAATAGTGGGAATCTTTCCGGGATCCTTTACTCTCTCTGTTAGATATTCGTTCGGCGTGAATTCTTTATGAGAACCTGTTCACCTGTTGCTGTCAGACGAAGCGACTGGTAGATTGACCAGCATCTCGTTTTCTTCATTTTTCCGGGCGGGCTTGCCGCCGTTGTTACCAAGCAAGGTGGGAATCATGACCGTTCCTCGCTCTCAGTGGGCTTCCGGGGCCTCGCCTCATGTGTGGCTGCTATTGGTACTGACGTTGAGCGGCTGCGGATTGCCGACGTGGAGTGAGCTTATCGGCGGCAAGAAAGAGGAAGTTCCACAGCAGAATCCAAATCCCCCGCAGCCGGTCGTGACGCACTCGCCGACCCCGCCGCCGCAGCCGAAACCACCCAGCGACGAAGAACTGATTGCGGCCTTCCAGGCTCGCAAAACGTTCGAGCTTGATGACACCGCGCTGCTTGACCTGAGCAAAGTCAGCGAAGAAGGCCGGGGGAAGATCAACGAAATCAACCTGAATGGCAGCCGGGTCACCAACGGCGGCCTCCAACATCTGACGAAGCTCCCGAATCTGCGCAGCCTTGATGTCCGGAACTCACCCGTCGACAAAGATGGGGCGCAAGCAATCGCCGCGCTGACCTCGCTGGAAAGTCTGAAGTTCGACGGCGGCGAAATGACGGACGAAGCCATTCAGGCGTTGAATCCCCTTACGCAGCTTAAATATCTCGAACTCAACAACGTCCGGTTGTCGCCCGGCGGCTGGGCTCAACTGGCCAATCACCCGCAACTCGAATCGCTGTACATCTCCTCGTGCAATCTCAATGACGCCACGATGGAACTGATTGGCGAGATCACGTCGCTGAAGACCTTGTACATCGACAGCGTGCCCATCACCGACCAGGGGCTGCGTCATCTGAAGGGGCTCGACAACCTCCAGCAGATGCATCTGGGTGGAACCGGCGTTACGGGCATCGCGTTTGTGGAGATTTTCAAGGCGAAGGGGCTGAAATCTCTCGAAGAACTGAACATGGGAAGGACGCCCCTCAATGAACGGGGCGCGATGGCGATCAAGAACATGACGCAGCTGCAACGGCTGGTTCTTGACGGTCTGGTCACCATGCGCGATCAGCACTTCGTCCCGATGGTCAAGCCGCTGAAGAACCTCCAGGCGATCAAGATCGTCGGCTGTAAAGGTTTGACCGGGCAGGCCTTCACGGCCTTCGTGGGGAATGAAAAAATCGAGGTCATCAACGCCTCAGGCTGCGATGGGATCAATGACAGCGGCCTCGTGCATCTGGTGAAGTGCAAGTCCCTGAAGAAGCTGGACCTGAGTGACACGCAGTGCACGTTGCGCGGCGTGAAGCTGCTGATGGCGCAGCTGCCGGAACTGGAAGTCACGGGGATGGGGCCGCTCGGGACTCCCGGCCCGTCGACCGCGCACAACCAATGACGCCTGTTGCCGGTTCCCGCCGAATCTCTGACTGAGCGCTGATGCATCCGCAGGACATCACGGGACCGGAACCCGCGCCCGTTTCTCAGCCGCGATTCCGCTGGCTCGCGTGGTTGTGCCTTGTCACGAGCATTGCGCTCTTTGTGTCGTCGGCGTTGTCGTTTGATCGCGTGCGGGGTTATCTCGACCAGTTTGCCGGCGACGGCAGCGCGGAGCCGTACACCCCGGCGATTCATGCAAGGCTACAATGGTCCGTGATCGCCGCCGGGGCGATGTTGCTTGCAGTGTTCTTCTGGCTGCGCTTTCGACCGCTGACAGAACGCGTCTCTTTTGTACCGCGTACCAGATCACCGTCGGTCCTGCGGGTCGCGTGGCGGACATTGAGCGCGAACGGCATGGCCATCGGTTCCGTCACGCTTCTCGCGGCAATATTGCGGCTGATCAATCTGTCTCAGCCGATTCGGCACGACGAAGC
>DASRYX010000070.1:0-5955 GCA_035686985.1 Planctomycetaceae bacterium
GGCTGGCATCGCACCGTCGTCGAAGAAGTGCTGCCCGTGACGATGGATATCTCGAACAAGAAAGTGCTCCCCAAGGGCGCGCTCGCCATCATCCTGCACACCTGCGAATTCGCCGACGGCAACACGTGGGCGAAACGGATCAGCAAGCAGGCGATCAAGGTCCTGAGCGCTCAAGATGAAGTCGGGATGCTCGCCTACGACTACACAAATGGCGAAGACTGGCTTTTCGAACTCACGCCGGCGGGCAAGTACGAAGAACTCGTCCCGCTGATCGAAGGGGCGCAGATCGGCGACATGCCCAGCTTTCAGTCCACAATGGAAATGGGCTTGGAAGGCCTGAAGAAAAGCGACGCCGCGACCAAGCACATGATCATCATTTCCGATGGCGATCCGTCGCCGCCGACGCCGAAGCTGCTGCAGGATTTTGTCGACGCGCAGATCAGCGTGTCGACCGTCGCCGTTTATCCGCACGGGGGTGTTGAACAGCAATCGCTGCAGACCATCGCGAACGTCACCGGCGGTCGCTATTACTTTGTGAACGAGAACCCCGACGTCTTGCCGGCGATTTTCATCAAGGAATCGAAGACGCTCAAACGGTCGATGGTGCAGAATAAAACCATCGCCCCGCAATTGGGCTTTCCGTCACCGGTGATGAAGGGGATTGCGTCCACGCCGCCGCTGCATGGATACGTGCTGACGAATCCCAAGCCGACACCGGCGATGACCGTCCTCAATGCCCCGCCGGAAGCCGAAGACCCGGGCCAGCAGGATCCGATCCTCGTCATCTGGCAGCACGGCCTCGGCAAAACGGCCGCGTTCACGTCCGACCTGTCGCCGAACTGGGCCGCCGACTGGCAAGCGTGGGAGCATTATCAGGCCTTCGTGAAGCAACTGATCACCGACATCTCCCGCGTGCGGCGGCAGGGTTCGTTGCGGATGTCGTCCTACACGAACGGTGGCGAAGCGGTGATCGTCGTCGAAGACTTTCACAACGAGGAACAATTCCTCGAGGTGAACGCGAAGCTCAATGGTCCGAACGGCAAATCGGAATCGGTGCGATTGAAGCAGATCGCACCGCGACGGTATCAGGCGAACGTCCCGCTGTGGGGTCACGGCCGGTATCACGTTTCGGCGACGGGCAAAGCCGGTGAGCGTGACGAGAACGCGTTCGGCGGCTTTATCGTGCCGTACTCACCGGAATACCTGCGGTTCCGCTCGAATCGGCAGACGCTCGCCGATATCGCCAGTCGCACCGGCGGGCGAATGCTCAGCGGTGACGTCGCCGAAGATACGCAAAGCAATCTGGTGCGGACTCCCAAGCGAACCTCGCGTCCGATCTTCGACTGGTTTCTGATCGCCCTCGCCATCCTGTTGCCGCTGGATGTCGCGATCCGCCGGATTCAACTCGACTGGACCGCAATCTGGCAGACGATCACGTGGCGAAAGCGCGCCCCGACAACCGCCACGATGGGCACGCTCCTCGATCGCAAGCAGCAGGTGCAGTCGGCGCTGCAAGCCCGTAAGGAAGAGCGGCCGCTGCCGCCACCAAAACCGCAGACATCGTCGACACCGAAACCACGTCCCCAATGGCCCAAGCCCGAAGCGACACCGAAATCACCCGAACCACCGCCGCCCACACCCGGCGGCGCAATGTCGACCACCGAACGACTGCTCAAACTGAAGAAGCAACGCGAAGACGATCCACCCAAGTAGGGTCCGCTGTGCGGACCGATGATGTAGTCACCACAAGAAACAAAGATCTGGTCCGCTAGGCGGGCCCTACAGTTAAGGGAGTCCGATGACCGACCCCGCTGCATTGCAGGAAGAAGCTCGACAATTCCAGCGCGATTTTGGCTCCGCGCGCGAGGCCATTGGCCGCGTGATTGTCGGCCAGCACCGGACCGTTGAAGCCGCGCTGGTCGCGATTTTCGCGGGCGGAAACGTGCTGCTGGAAGGCGTGCCCGGTCTTGGCAAAACCGAACTGGTGAAGGCCTTATCTCGCGTGCTCGATCTCGAGTTCCGCCGCATCCAGTTCACGCCGGACCTGATGCCCGCTGACATCATCGGCACGAACATCATGAACACCGACGACCAGGGTCGCTATCGGTTCGAGTTCCGCAAGGGGCCGATTTTCACCCAGCTGCTGCTCGCCGACGAAATCAACCGGGCCTCACCGAAGACGCAGTCGGCGCTGCTCGAGACGATGCAGGAGCAATCGGTCACGACTGGCGGCACCATTCACCATCTCACGCCGCCGTTCTTCGTGCTGGCCACGCAGAACCCCATCGAACAGGAAGGGACGTATCCGCTGCCGGAAGCCCAGCTCGACCGCTTTCTGTTCAAGGTGACCGTGCCTTTTCTGAATCGCGATGAGTTGAACGAGGTCGTCAGCCGCACGATTCTCAAATCAGCGATCGATTTGCCGAAGATGCTCGATGGCCCGCGGATCATGGAGTGCCGCAAGACGCTGGATAAAGTCGTGGTGACGGATGCGCTGCGGGATTACGCCTGCCGACTGGTTCTCGCGACGCATCCCGATTCCGAGTTCGCGACGCCTCGCGTCAAGCAATTCGTTCGCTGGGGGGCCAGCCCGCGGGCGGCGCAGGGGTTGATTCGCGCGGCTCGTGTGCGGGCGCTCGCCGAAGGTCGTGCCCACGTCGCCTTCGAGGACATCCGCCATTTTGCCGGCGAAGTGCTGCAGCACCGTGTGCTCCTCAACTACGATGGCCAGGCGGAAAACATCGCGGTGACGGAACTGGTGCAGGAAGCATTACGCGGGCTGCCGGAGGCGTTGTAGGACAGGTAGCAGGTGATCGGTGGCCGGTGGTAGGCAGAACCGATGACCGCAGTTTTCTCTGCCTACCAACCATCACCTATCACCAACCACCTTCATCCATGACTACGGCTCAATTCACGCCGCTGTTTGAGAATGCCACGCTGTCGCGGTTGGAGCGGTTGCGGCTGGCGCCGGTGCATCGACTGACCAATCGCAGTCGCGGCGAACATCTGGCGGGGAAGGGGGGCACGAGCACCGAATTCCACGACTACCGCGATTACGCCGCCGGCGATGACGTCCGCTATGTCGACTGGAACATCTTCGCCCGCATCCAACGGCCGTATCTGAAGTTGTATCGTCACGAAGAGGAAATGCACGTCGTCATTATCCTCGATGCCTCGGCGTCGATGCGGTACGGCGACAAGTTCCTGCGAGCGCGGCAACTGGCAGCGTCCTTCGCCATCATGGCGTTGCTCAATCTCGAGAAGGTCAGCCTCTACGTCTGTCAGCACGCGGGGCAGGCCCCCGTGATGCTGCCCCAGTGCACGGGACGGATGAGTCTGCGGCGGGTGCTCGATTTCGTCGAAGAACTTCCCACCGGCGGCGATTATCCGATCGACCTCGCCGTGGAAGATGTGCTCAAGCAGCATCGTGGACGAGGTGTGGCAATCGTGCTCTCGGACTTCTTCACGTTCGGGAATCTCGAACGGCCGTTGAACCGGCTCTTCAGCGCGGGACTGGAAGTTCACGCCGTGCAATTGCTGAGCCCCGAAGAATTGCGGCCCGATCTCACCGGCGATGTGCGGTTCGTCGACTGCGAAACTCAACAGACGCTCGACGTCTCCAGCGCCGGCGATCTATTAGGCATCTACCTGGAACACCTCACCGCGCTGCAGGACGATCTCGCGACGCTCTGTCGACAACGCAACGGCCGCTGCCTGACAATCGATGTGTCACAACCCATCGAAACGATTCTGTTCGACACCCTGCGACGCAAAGGGTGGGTGCGATGATGAAGACGGGGATTGGGCAGTGGGCAGTGGGCAGTAGAAAAAGAGCACGGTGTCATGCGGACACCACAAATGATCTTGTATTCCCCACCGCCTATTGCCCACTGCCCACGGCCCTCCCCAACGGAGGCACACCATGAACCTCCCCGGATTCTCGTCCTTGCCGGCGGCGTGGCTGTTTTTGCTGCTCGGGCCGCTGATTCTGTTTTACTTTCTCAAACTGCGGCGGCCGCGGGTCGAGATTCCGTCACTCGCGCTGTGGCGGCAGGTGATCACCGATCAGCGGGTGAATTCGCCGTTTCAGCGGTTCAAGCGAAATCTGCTTCTATTGCTGCAGATCCTGTTGCTCTGTGCCCTCACGCTCGGAGCCATGCAGCCGTACTGGCCGGCGGCCGGAGGGCGGGCGCAGTTCATTCCGATTCTGATCGATTGCTCGGCGAGCATGGCCGCCTATGACAAAGCCGGCGGTGAAACGCGGCTCGATGCGGCCAAGAAAGAAGCCCTCAAGATCATTGACAATCTCCTCGCCGATCAACGGGCGTGCCTGATTGCCGTGGACTCGACCGCGCGACGGCTGACCGACTTCACCGACAATGCCCGTGTGCTGCGTGCGGCTCTCGACCAACTGGAAATCCGCCCGGTGAGCAGTCGACTCGAAGACGGTTTGCGGATGGCACAAGCGCTCGCGCGGACCGAGCCGGTGAAGAGTGTGGTGCTGATTTCCGATGGCAACCTGCCGCCGACGGTCGATTTTGAATTGCCCTTCCGGTTGAACTATCAGCGGCTGCCAACGGCGGGGCCGAACGTCGGCATCACCGACTTCAACGCCCGCCGCACGAAAACCGGGTGGGACATTTTCGTACGTCTCGACGGCTCTGGGTCCAGTGAAGAAGTGACCACAGAGACCGGCAAGTCACGGCTGGTGGAAGTCGCTTTGATCTACGAAGGTCAGGAGATTCAGCGGGAATCTGTCGGGGTCGCGCCGGGGGAAACGGCTCGACTGACATTCCCCGTGGACACCACCGATGCCGCCGATCTGGAACTTCGGATTGTGCCCGACGGGTTCGACTCTCTGGCAACCGACAACGTGGCGTATCTCAATCTGCCGGAGCCGCGCGCGCTCACCATCTTCTGTCCGATCGAACTCGAAAGTTATCGGCAGGCTCTCACGGTTCTGACCGATGTCGACTTGTATCCACGTGAGGGCCAATCAACGCCGGCCGTCGTGGACCTGCGGTTCTCCGATCAACCCTTGAACGCAGGGCCGACAGCCCGGGTCACGGTGACCAGCGGCGTTGTCCCGGAGGATCTCAGTGCGCTCGTTTCGGTGGAAACAAAGCTCGCCGAAGTGATCGACTGGAATCGGACGGCGGCGCTGCTGCAGCACGTGCAACTGCTGGATGTGCAGATCGCGGATGACCCGGTGTCCGCCGCGGGGGTGGGTGAGCGCGATTATGAACTCGCCGGATGGGAGGTCTTGGCCCAAGGCGGCCGCGGCCCGCTGATTCTGCAGAAAGAAGGCCCGACCGGGACCGCCTTCGCAATCCTGTTTCACACCGACCGGTCCTCGTTGCCGTACCGCGTCGGCTTTCCGATTCTGATCGCCAACACGGCGGACATCGCGCGGGATCGAGCCGCCTTGTCAGAAGCGAAATCCTGGCCGACAGGAATTCTGCCCGCGCTGCGGTTGTCACCAGAAACCGAGTACACCTTCACCGCACCGAACGGCCGGGCCGAACCGATGAAAGCGAACGCCGAAGGCGTGGTTGCCGGCATGGCCACGGATCAGGCCGGGCGATATCTGCTGAAGCAGGGGGACAAGACGATCGCCTCATGGGGGGTGAGCCTGCTTGCGCCGAACGAGACCGGACTGAAGACGGTCGAAAAACTGCTGTTCCCGGAAACCTCGGTCTCGACGGCACCGCAGATGATCCAGAGCGATCGCCCGCTGTGGGGCTGGTTTGCCGCGGCGGGCCTGGTGCTTCTGCTGGGTGAATGGTGGTACTTCCAGCGACGGCCGGGAGGCGTACCCGCGTGAGAGGAAGTGCAAAGTGATCAATGCAAAGTGCAAAGTGCAAAATGGAGCAGAGGGCATGCCGTCCCAGCGGCGACTGCATGCATTCCACTTTGCACTTTGCATTATTCACTTTGCACTTTGCACTCTTCTGT
>DASRYX010000071.1:0-7536 GCA_035686985.1 Planctomycetaceae bacterium
CGGGGTATTGTCCTCCGCGACGGCGACACACGTCATCAGGAGAACGATGGCCGTTCCCACTCCCTTGAACCACCCGCGCATCGGACATCCTTGAGCGAAAGAGCCGTTTGTCCGCGATGCGGTTCCGGCCGAAAGGGCAACTGTATCGCAGACCGCCCAGCGCGGCAATTCGGATGTGCTGCCCGCTTATTCTTGAAACCCGGTCTGAAGAATCGAGCCGATTTGTCGCAGCGCGGTTTTTGCCGCATCAAAGGTTGTCACACGGCGCAGGAACGCGTGGATCATCCCGGGAAATTGTTGGAAGGTCACCGGAACACCGGCGGCGCTCAACGCGGCGGCGTAGGCTTCACCCTCATCACGAAGAGGATCGAATTCCGCAGTGAACACGAACGCCGGCGGGAGGCCCCGTAGCGATTCCGCATGGAGCGGTGATGCATACGGATGCCGGCGCTGCTTCTCGTCCGGGCAGTACTGGTCCCAGAACCATCGCATCTGGGCCGTCGTCAGGAAATAGCCGTCCGCATTCTCACGATAGGACGGCCGCGTGAAATCACAGTCGGTGATCGGGTACGCGAGGATCTGCTGACGAATCGGGGGACCGCCGCGGTCACGCGTCATCAGGCAACACACCGCCGCGAGATTTCCACCGGCGCTGTCTCCGGCAACGGCCAGCCGCGTGGGATCGATATCCCATGCATAGGCATTCGCCGCGACCCATTGCAGCGCGGCGTACGCATCCTCGGCAGCGGCGGGGAACGGGTGTTCGGGAGCAAGGCGGTAATCGACCGAGACACACACGCAACCGGCGGTATCGGTAAGCCGGCGGACAAAGTCGTCGTGCGTATCAATGCTGTTGAGGACCCAGCCTCCACCATGAAAATAGAGGCACGCCCCGCGATTGACGACGATCCGCGGTCGATAGATGCGGATTCGTAACGGACCACCGGGACCGGGAATCTGCAGGTCATTGATTGCGGCGAGGGTCGGACAATCCGGCAGCACACCGATTGCGGCGTTGAGCAGTTGGCGTGACTCTGCCGCCGGCGTGGATTCCAGCGGCGGCTGCTCCAGTCGCGCATACGCTTGCAGAAATTCGGCGGCTTGCAGATGCAACGGCATGAAATCGACTCCGGACAATGGACAGGCCATCCTGCCAGACTACCCGGTGGTCGGAAATGATGTCTACCCGCCCGCGGAAGCAAGTTGTGTGGCGGGTGGCCACCGCCTTCGTCAACGGGTGGGTGGGTTGAAGTTCGCGACAACCCCGAGACAGCACGCTCCCAACTGGGGCGGCGAAGACTTCGCCCCAGCCACCCGGCCGCTCTGCGAGTTACGACGCTTGCCGGAAGCGCAGCGAAGGCTTTTCGAGCATCACGACGGTATTCGGCGGGACCGATTCGTACAGCGAGACGCTCGAACCGATGACCGCGTGGTGGCCGATGATGGTGTCACCGCCGAGGATGGTGGCGTTGGCATAAATCACCACGTGATTCTCGATCGTCGGATGGCGTTTCGTGGTCCGTACGAGGTTGCCTTCGTCATCTTTCGCGAAGCTGCGAGCGCCGAGTGTCACACCTTGATACAGCTTGACGTGCTCGGCAATCTCGCACGTTGCGCCGATCACCACGCCGGTGCCGTGATCAATGAAGAACGAATGGCCGATCGCCGCGCCGGGGTGAATATCGATGCCCGTTGTGCTGTGCGCCCATTCGGAGAGCATCCGCGGAATCAGCGGCACCCCGAGCGCGTGGAGTTCATGTGCGATCCGATACACAGTGACCGCTTCGAGACCGGGATAGCAGAAAATGATCTCGTCGAGACCACCGGCGGCCGGGTCGCCGTCATACGCGGCCTGCACGTCCTTGCTGAGCATCTGGCGGATCTGCGGCAACGTTTCGAGGAACTGCACCGCCTTTTCCTGGCCGACGCTTTCGAAGTCGGGCGTGACGTTGCCGCATTGCAAGCTGTTGCGGCGGCGGAAATCGTGACGCAGCGCCCGCGCGATCTGCTGCGTGAGCCGATCGTGCAGACTGTCGATAAGGTCGCCGACGTGATACGTCACGTTGCCGAAGTGCAGATTCTGCCGCTTGCGATAGCCGGGATAGAGAATTTCCTTCACGTCCGTCGCGATCTCAATAACGGCGTCCACGCTCGGGAGAGGACAGTGCCCGAGGTGATGGATCGTGTCAATCTCCTGGTACGTCTCGACGATGCGGTCGGTCAGTTCCGGCAAACGCTCTTTCAAGCGGATGTCCGTCGCCATGGAAATTCCTCGGGCTGGAGAGAGGCCGTCCTGAAGACGGCGGGTGCCGGCAAGCTGCAATGAGTTTGCCGACGGGTGGACTCCATTCTACGCCGCTTTGCCCTCACGACAATCGGCTTCGTCTGCATCGGCGGTGAAGACGGTTCAACCGTACCGAAACCGCCAGGCGGTGCATGTGATACCCGCGGTGCAGGCCGTGCGGCCGTTACGACTGGCAAAGTCACCGCCGGGACAGCCATTGTTCCGATCGGTGGAAGACCTTGCGACTGGCGCAGAGTCGTCCGACATCGGCGCGACAATTTGAGTGAGGCCGAGTTCGGTGACGATTCCTGTTGGCTGCGCATCAACAGAGGTTCGTCGTGGACACCGCCGCCCGGTTGACCGATCTCGTGGAGCCGACAGGGGAAACTCTGTCCGGTGAGTCTGCGCTCGCCGAGCGACAGCAGCGGTTCGGCAAAATCAGTCGCCGGACGCGTGACCTGTGGCAGACGCCGCTGTTCCAGCACCGGCCTGCGTCGCGTCTGCGGTTCTTCGGTGAGCAGGCCTTGTCGCTCTCGCGCCAGATCTGCGACGACCTCATCGCCCTCGCAGAAAATTCTGAGAACGATGTCGCCGCAGATTGGACCACACTCGACGACCTGCTGACGGCGAACGAGAGCCTGCTGGACTGGCTGACGGATCGCATTCACGCCGCGGAGATATTTCCGCCGATCGCCCGGCAGCTGGATCTCACGATCAACCGCATTGTACGCGGCGACGAGACGTCCTTGACCTCTCTGAACGCGATCGCCGCGGAATGGACGGCCCTCGCGCAGCGGGCTCCCGCGCTGACATTCCAGACGGCAGCCGATGTCGCGGTGCTGCCCGAAATCTTTGGTCATACCGATCCGGAGAACGGGATCACGGCGTCGTTGTGTTCCGCCTGGCTTCTGTTCCGTGATGAGGCGAAGGAATCCACCCGTCGGTTGATGATCGCCGCGTTGGTGCAGGACATTGGCGCGTACGCCGAACGGTCGCTGCGTTTGCCCGGTGAGGCACGCGTGACACCGACGCATCCGTCAACCGGAGCTGCGATTCTCGCTGGTCTGGATGGTGTCCCCGCCGAGATTCCGCTGCTGGTCGGTGCCCATCATGAACGTCGGAACGGCTCCGGGTTCCCACAACGGCTCTCCGGGGCGAGTTTCACGACGTCGGCTCAACGCCTCGCGTGGGCCGTTCGGTTCTCGGAACTGATCGTCGACGCTGGGACCGTCTCGGCAACAATCGAGAGCGGAGAATCGCTTGATGTGGTGGCCGGAATCCGGCTCTGGCGCGAAGTCGAACAAGGCGCGTTTGACAGTCCGCTCGTTACGCGCGAACTGGATGCGGTTCGCCACGGGCTTTCAAAAGAAGTCGCGGAGCGATACCCCGAACTGCACCGCCGCTTCGCCTTGCGTGAACCGCTCAACGAGAGTCGCAGCACGCCATGGCGGTTGGATCAGTTGGCACCCGTGGCCTCCGTACTTGGCCCGCGCTTTCTACGACGCTCGCCCGGTCGTCCGTCCGTGATCACGCCGGTTGTCCCTTCCACGGAGGCGACACATGAGCACTGATCTCACCGCCCCGACTGGGGAATCTCTGGCGTACTGGAACGACACGCGGCGGCCGTTCGTCAATCTGGTCTTTGTGTTGCCGTGGATCATCGTTTACGAATGCGGTCTCTGGGCGACGGGGACCGGCGGCGAGGTCGCCCGCAACGGCGCCGACGCGTGGCTGCGGACAGCCCTTGCGACCTGGGGCGTGTCCTCGGCGTTGTCGCTGCCGTTGTTCGTGCTCGGCGGGTTGCTCGTCTGGCATCTCGTGTCGGATCATCCGAGCCGCGTGAGTGGCGACACCCTTGCCGGGATGTTCGCGGAAAGCCTGTTGTTCGCCTTCGTGCTGATTCTGCTCGGTCAGACGGCGGACATGGCGCTGCACTCGGCGTTCGTGCTGGATGTAACCTCGCCGCCAGTGGCGTCACTCGGCTGGGAACTGCGATTGATCAGCTTCGTGGGGGCCGGAATCTACGAAGAGTTCGTTTTTCGGCTGTGTCTGCTGCCGGTGTCATACTTCGCTCTCCGTGTGTTGCTGCTGCCGCATCAATCGGCAGTGATCGGCGCGATTCTGGTCACGAGCGTGGTCTTCGGCCTGGCACACTATTTCCCCGTGGATCCGGAGACCGGATCGCGCGGATTGCTTGTCGCCGCGTGTCAACAGGTCTGGTCACGGCCCGAACTGTGGTTCGGCTTCACGTTCCGGACCATTGCCGGCGTCTTCTTCGCCGCGCTGTTCTACTGGCGCGGCTTCGGCATCACTGTCGGTTGCCACGCGCTCTACGATGTGGTTGTCGGTGTCATTCTGATGAACCGGCTGTAAACCGCGCGGGGATTGAACTCTCGCGGTGAAGCGAGAACCCTGATTGCGACTGCCACGCCGGTTACGGTAGAGTAACGGTGTTGTCCGGGCTCCTGTTCGCCGGGCGAATGCGCGGAGCCTGTGGCCGTCGGTGTGATGTCATGAACGAACGATACGCCGCCTTGTCGTGGTCGGTGCCGTGTGGACGCTGGTTTGGCACACGGGTGCGTGTCAGCGTGTTCTTCGTGTTCGTGCCGCTGATTCTCATGGTCCGCTTCGGCAATGTGATGGGAGCCGTTCTCTCGGCCTCCCTGTTCTTTGCCACGTTGTTGCACGAGTTTGGACACGTCTTCGCCTGCCGGATGTTACGCGGTGCGGCCGATGAAATCCTGATCTGGCCGCTCGGCGGGCTGGCGTCGCTGCATTACCCGCGGACCACATCCGGCCGCTTGATCACCATCTTCGGCGGCCCAATCGTGAACCTGGTGTGCTGTGTAGCCTGCTGGCCGCAGTTCTATGCATCCGAACAGTGGACCAGCGTGCTCAACCCGATGGAACTCCCGCAGTTCGCGTTCTCGGCGACCAGTTGGCCGGTGGATACGCTGCTGGTGTTCTTCGCGGTCAACTGGCTGTTGCTCGTGCTCAACCTCATTCCGGCGTGGCCGCTGGATGGGGGGCAGGCGGTCTGGACCGTCTGGCATTCTCACAGCGGTGCGGAAGCCGCGTTGCGGGGAACGACGATTGTCGGCATGGCGTGTGGATGGATCGTCGCCGCGATCGGGTTGATGACGAATCTACCGTGGGCGGTTGCACTGGGAGCCGTGCTTCTGATCGTAAACATCTCGGCGTGGCAACAGCGCGGCTGGGATGACGAAGAGGGCGATTCTTTTCTGGGTTACGATTTTTCCGAGGGCTACACCAGTCTCGAGCGCGACGCTCGCAATGAAGCGACGCTGTCGTGGTGGCGGCGCTGGCAGCAGCGTCGTCGCGAACAACAGGCCGAGCGGGAACGCGAGCGGCTGGTCAATCTGGAACAGCAGCTCGACGTGCTGCTGACCAAAGTGCACGAACACGGGATCGACAGCCTCTCCGCCGCCGAACGCCGGCTGTTGCGGGAGGCGTCGGAATCGATTCGCGACCGCTCCCGCCGCAAGCCTTGATCAACTCGCCCGGGTGGCAGGGGCGCACCGCGTAGCGGAAGCCCCTGAAGATGCGCGCTCCGATCCGGGGGCTTCCTACGGTGCGCCCCCGCCACCCGACGCTCGCGCCGCAAGCTGTCGCGACGTTTTCAGTGGGAGGGCGAGGCTCCCGCCGACCCGTGGGCGCTTCTGTACGCTGGGACAATCAGCGGCTCAGCGGGAGCTTCGCCCCCCAAGTTAATCGAATTGTGTTGGCGTCGGCGCGACAATCGTCGGCAACGTGCGGCGTAACGGAAGCTCAAGGACTTCATACCCCGTCTGCAGCAGCCCGAGCTTCTCATACGTCTTTCGCGCCCGCTCATTGTGCGCTTCGACGTAAAGTCTTATTCCGACTGTTTCGGAGCGTGCACCAACTCGTGTCATCGCTTCGTGATAGAGCCGCGTGAAGATTCCCTGCCGTCGGCAGTCGGCCGCCACATACACGCTTTGGATCCAGTAAAACCAGCCGTTCCGCCAGTCGCTCCACTCGCGCGTCAGCATCATTTGTCCGACGATGCGGCCGTCGACTTCGGCGAGGAAATATTCCGATTCCGCGTGCCCATTGAGCACGGCGAGAACACCGGCCGCAATGATGTCCGGGCTCAGCTCACGCCCTTCGGATTCGCGGGCCAGCCGGCAATTGAAATCGGCGATGACCGCCGCGTCGGCGAGGGTCGGGTTCCGGACGGCGAAGCGGGTGGACATCGGGCGGAAACTTTCGTGCCGAATCAAACTCGATGAAAAATCGCCGCTCATCGCCAAACACCACGGATTTTTTCGCACGCACCGTTTGCCTCGTCGCCCCATTTTGCGAATTGCGAGAAGTCAGCTGCAAACGGCACAAATTGCCGAATCAAAATGGCGATATTCAGCAAGGAAAATCATCTGGGTCGACTTTGGCGACCCGTCAATCGGGGTGGACGGTGGGACTTGGCCGTTCACAGGGCCCTTAACTTTACCGAGCCCATGAGCATCGGAGTCTGAACAGTGTACACATCCGAAGGTCTGAAAATTCGTGCGATTGAATCGCAACTCGCCGAGCAGCAGAAATTGACGTGGGGATTGCTGCTCTTGGGAGTCACGATTGGTTTCGTTGGCATGCATTTCGTGATTGCCCGCCCCCTGTCGCGGGAGCTCGCCCTGATGAAACGGGACGTGGGCAAACTCGAAGCCCGCCTCCAGGAATTGACCGGTGCCAGCGATCAAGTGTGGGAAGCCAACAGCCTGCTGTCCAGCTTGAAAGCTCAACGCAGCCAATTGGAAGACGCCCGCCTCGCGATCTCTTCCGTGCGGCAGCTCCGTTCGGAAATCGTCGCTGAATCACAAGCGACGGAAATGGCGACGATGGCGTTACAGCAGATGGCTCAACTGCACGACAACATCATCGCCCAGGAATTGATTTCGACCACCGCGGGCGAATCGTTCGACCAGATGCTTACACTCGAAAATCGGCTCGTGAATCAACAGCCGACGCATGAGCAAGCCTCGAGCGCCCTCGCTGAGCTGATCGCGCTCAAGGACACCGCGCAGAAGCAGGCCGGTGACATTCCCGTCGCGAAAAAATCGCTGGATGATCTCATCACTCTGAGCATGGGGTTGAAAGACCAGTTCGCGCACATCGAACCGGCTCAGCAGAGCCTGCAAGGGTTGATCGGTTTGAACGCCAGCCTGCAGGTCGGATCGCAGTTTGTGGAAATCGCGCAGGTCGTCGCGGATCAATGG
>DASRYX010000072.1:0-10532 GCA_035686985.1 Planctomycetaceae bacterium
GCCCACCACAGTGTTTGCTGACGAAAGACTTGGTGGGCAGAGCCCACCCTACTAAAAGCTCAGTGGCGCGGATGCTTGTCGCCGCATTTGCCAGACGCCGACCGCCGCCCCGAGGGCAATGACGACGAGCGCGGCGGGCCACCCGGCGATTGTCGCGGCGAGACCCGCTGACAGCAATCCTATCAGCACCATCAACCCCGCCGTGCGATTCCACGCCAGAAACGGTTCCGCCAGTAAGAAGATCAGTAATGCTGCGAGGACCCACCGCGCGCCCCACGCCGCCGCGGTCTCCTGACCGGGTCGCCAGTGCTCGTCGGTCGCTGCCACGTCGGTTGATGCCAGTTCCGCTTCGAGGCCGCGCAGAAGCTCTTCCCGCAATTCGGCAACGCTCAGCGGCGCGAGATCGCTTTCCCGCGGATCCACGTTCACGGCGAACCACTGCGGTCGCGACGAACCTCCGGTTTCGACGGCGTAAAACCCCGGTCGCCGCGGGCCGTCCCAGGTCACGCCGGCACCGTCAGCTTGGGCACGCAACGTCACCGACTCGCCGTCTTCGCCTTGCCGACGGATGGTGACACGGTCATCGCTGCGCGCGCCTTCCAGACGCGCGGTGAGGGGTTGACCGACGGTCAACGTGCGCTCCGCGGCTTTCAACATCGTGAAGTAACGCACGGTTTCCTGCATCATCGGAACGAAACTGTGCCCCCAGAGCGGCCAGGCACTCCAGCGACGATCGAACGATGTCGTGCTGAGCATGACCCGGCCGTCACGGTACGGGGCTTCGATCAGCGCCGCATCGCCACTGTCAAACCGCAAGGCGACGCGACTGCGCTCCGGGGCCGGAATGGTCTGCAGGTAGGCGAACGTCTGCGTCAGCTCGAACCCGGTGTTCGGATTGCCGCGGAACGGTTGTAGAATCGGATGCTGAAATTCGAGCGGATCGAACACGAAGCGCTGCTGCCGCTGTTCGGGATCACCGACCTGATCGCCCAGCCGTGCAGGCAGCAGGTCGCGGCCGTCCCGATACAGCACCGCGTTATAGTTCTCAGCCTTGACCCCCGGACCGACGCCGATAACGAGCGCACCCCCGCGGCCGACGTATTGCCGCAACACTTCACCATCACGATCGGTCAATCGCGGCACATCGCAGAGAAAAACGACGGCGTAGCGGGACAGGTCGGTGCCCAAGAGTTCGCCATCGGTGATCACCGTAACATCGATTCCCGTGTGGGCGATCTCGGCATCGCCGGCCTGCGATCGCAGCGCGAGTCGCAACAGATCGGTCGCATTCTCGAACGGTTGCGGCGACGGACGACCATCGACGAGCAGCACCGGGAGCGAGGCCAGCACCGGAATCACCACGCGGCGGCGATCATCATCCGCGAGCGCGTCGCCTTCCAGCCGCGCTTCGATCCGCAGCATTCCAGCGGCCGTCGGGGTGATCGTAAACTCGCGCTGCAGATCTTCACCGGGTGTGAACTCGATGGTTTCTGCGCTGGAGACGCGGTCGTCGACGAGCCATCGCAGGTTTCGTTTGACCGGCGTCTCGGCGCCATAGACCCGCAGCTTCGCGGTCACTCGCACCGGTTGTTGTGGAAACACGACTGACGTCGTGGTGGTGAGACTTGTCACAGCGGCATTGGTCACCGGCGGATCGGTGATGTCGTGCCAGACGACGCGGGCTTTCTTGCTGAGTTGCTGCAGCGCGTCCCGCAGTTCCTCCTGTTGCGCCACTTGCGGGGGCCGCCACGCGGTGCGCTGAGAATCAGTGAAGAGATGCACCTCGCGAGCTTCCACGTCGGCGTCTTTGCTGAGCAGAGAGTGACCGGCGCGTAAGGCTGCGAGTAGATCCGCCCGCTCGGCCGTGACGGTGAGGTTGCGGAGTTCCTCGGACACGGGCGTGGTCTGTCGCGCCGGTTCCGAAATCAGCACGGTCGGTGCGGTCCCCGCCATGCGGATCAACTGCCACAGATCGCCCGGCTGCGTCAGTTGCAGCACCGATTCCGCCTGTCCGCGCAGCCGATCAAACCGTGATCCCTGCTGATCCACGGCGGCGAGACTCAGGCTGGCATCGACGATCAACAGCCGCTGGGTTCGAACGGCAGAGGTGTGTTGCGTCGGCGCGGAAAACATCGGCCCGGCGACCGCAATCGCCGCCGCGAGCGGAATCAACGTCCGGAGAATCAACAGCAGCCAGTGATCGATGCGAAAGGATCGCGATTGTTTCTGCGCCGCGGCGATCAGAAACTGCATCGCCGCCCAGCGGGTCTCGCGATACCGCCGTCGATAGAGCAGGTGAATGAGCACCGGCACCGCGGCCAGCACCACGCCCCACAACAACCACGGAGCCGCAAACCCAAACGCCAGGACTGTCACAAAACGCTTTCCGCCCTCAGGTCGACTGGAAGATTCCCTCCGCTCAAACTACGGGAACGGTGGCGCGGTCATCAACCCCCGGTCTACTGTTCGAGCCCGGCACTCAGCCAGAAACGCGGATGCTGGGAGGATTCAGAGCCTGCGAGGCCTGCGTTCCAGTGACCTCGGTAGACCTGCTTGGCGTCAAGTTTTCCGGTCAGCACACAGGGAACCACAACGGCATCACGGGGACCGGACAGCACGCGATCCACGATCAACTGACAATTCGGTTCCTGAATTCGTCCTCTGACAGCGGCGAAAACGTTCGCTTCCACGAAGTGAATCTCACCGATGACCTCGGCGCTGGTGCGTTCCACAGCGATCTTGATGTCGGTCCATTTGGACGAATTTTTCACGGCCCCGGTCCGAGGATGCCGTTCCACCAGTTGCAGCTTTCCGTGCCAGTCTTGGCGTTTCGCTCCGGGCGTATTCGAAGGAACTGCGGCGGGTTCCGTTGGCCGCGAAGCATTGCCGGTTTCAGCAGGAGGAACGCTGCTGGCGGTCGATGCATCCGCGGGATGAGCTGTCGCGGTCGGTTGCGGTGGAGAATCGGTTGGCTGCGGTTGGCGCGGCAGCAATTGCGGCGGCGCTTTCTGCAGGTACTGCCCGAAGCCGCAGTACAGACACATGCCCATCAGCAGCAACGTCATGATCCCGGAGCATCCCGCCGCGGGACCGCTGTTGCCGCCCCCTCCGCCGCCGGAGCCGCCTCCCGAGGGGGAATCACCGCCACCGCCACCGCCACCGCCGCCACTATCGCCGCCTAACCAGCCACCCCCGGATCCTCCGGACGACGTTGGCTCGGACGACGGCTGATCCAGATAATTTCGCTGGCCATAGCCATCATGGATGTAGCGATTCCCGCCGATGTCCTCGTGAATGGTATTGCCATAGAGGTCCGTCTGTGGGTCCATGATTCTGATCCAAAGTGGTACGATTGGCCCGGTCACTTGTGAACGCGAATCGCAGTCAGCCCTGAGAGGAACATTTGCTCCACGAAGATACAGCTGCGGAACGTGGACTGCACTCTTTCGGATCAATCAGGGATTATTTTTCAACGAGAAAGACCATCGCCGATGTCGAGCTTTCCCGAGATCGTTTTGAGCAGCCGCAACGCGAAGAAAATCGGCGAGATTGCCGAGCTGCTCGCGCCGTACCAGATTCCGGTGAAGGGCGTGAGCGATTTCGTCGGCGTCGCGGAGGTGGACGAAGACGGCGATTCCTTCGCAGCCAACGCTGCAAAAAAAGCATCCGTCGTGGCATTGGAATTAGACCGCTGGGTGCTCGCGGAGGACAGCGGGCTGTGTGTCGATGCGCTCGGTGGGGCACCAGGGATTCATTCCGCGCGATATGCCGGCACGCAGGGCGACGACGCGGCCAACAACGCCAAACTTCTCAGCGAACTGGAAAGCGTCCCGCAGGACAAACGGACGGCGTACTATGTCTGCTACGCGGTGCTGAGCGATCCGCAGGGTAAGATCCGTCTGCAGGCCGAAGGCCGCTGCCACGGCCGCATCCTGCGGGAATTCCACGGTGAGAACGGCTTCGGTTACGACCCGCTGTTTCTCGTTCCGGAGTTTCATCAAACATTCGGCGAGCTCGCCCCCGCCGTGAAACGCCACATCAGCCACCGCGCGAAAGCGTTTGAACGCCTGCTGCCTCAAATCGTGCGGCTGTTTGAAACGAACGCCGGATGACGAATCATGCCGCGACTGTTTCTGGCCATCGATTTCCCGGATCCGGTTCTGGACGAACTCGCGGACTTGCAGCAACCGGCGCAAGCCGGGGTGCGGTGGATTTCGCCAGCGCAGATGCATCTCACGGTGCATTTCCTTGGTGACACGGGACTGGAATCGGTGAAGGCCGCTCTGACCGGAGTCCGGACACGGGCCTTCGAATTGAACCTGGAAAGTGTCGGGCAGTTTCGCTGTGCCGATGGCGGCACCATTCTTTGGACCGGCGTGCGACCGACCGCGTTTCTCAAGGACCTGCATTCGGAAACCGCCCGGGCTTTGGGGGCGACCGGGTTTTGCCCGGAATCGCGTCCCTATTCACCGCATCTGACACTGGCCCGCTGCCGCCGCGAAACGTCGCGCCCTTTCTTGCGCGCGTGGCTGAACCGGCATCGAGACTTCGCGGGCGCGGCTTTTATCGTCGACCACGTCACGCTCTATTCCAGTCTGCTGCAACCCGCGGGGCCGGTGTACCAGCCAGAGCAAGCGATCACGCTTTACGGTTGAGGTCACGACAAACTTGTCGTTTTCACCACGAACACAGCGAAATTGTCGCGTTAAAACGGGTGTGTATCGACCATCGCCGTCGATTCGCTTGGGAAGCGGCCCTCCTTACGCCGATGTAACTAGCAGACTTTTAAGTCGGCAATCAAGGATGATGCGATGAAACGGCACCGCCTGAGCATTCTGGCCGTCATCGGTCTTGCGGGACTCGCCGGGGCGTGGCTGGCCGCCGCGGAACAACAGCGGGCCGTCCCCAGACCCAAGCACGACGAAAAACTCGCGGCGCTGATGCTCGCGAAACTGGCCAGTTCCCAGAAGATCGTCAGCGGACTCGTCTCTGAAGACTTCGCCGACATTCGTCGCGGTGCGGAGGAAATGAACCGCATCTGTGAAGCCACCGAGTGGACGGGTCACAACGACCAGATCTACGCGCATCATCGCACGGAACTGAAACGACAGTCACAGAAGCTGATCAAACTGGCGGATGATCGCAACCTCGAGGGTGCGGCCTTCACCTATATGCACTCACTGACCACCTGCATCAGTTGCCACCAGTACTGCCGCGATGTGCTCAAAATTGCAGAGGATTTTGGTCCCGGCAACAAAGTGGTGCCGATCCCGGTGAGCGAGGACATGCCGAAATTTCTCGAAGACCGACCGGTCCGGCGATGATCATCCCAGAGCCGATCGGAGCCATGTAGGGTGGGCTCTGCCCACCAGTATTCGCAGCCTGTGCCGGTCGAGTGGTGGGCACAGCCCACCCTACAAGATGCAATCCTCTTCAACCTAGTGCCGCACGCAATTCGCGCACGAATGTTGTGACGTCTTCCCGCGTGTTGTAGCCGTGAATGGCGACGCGCAGGCGGCCGGCGTGGCTCATCACATGGATGTTTTTGGAGCGCAGCTGCCGGTACAAGCGGTCGGCGTCGGGGTGGCGGAACGCGAGGATCCCCGCAATGGCGGCGGGATCACGCGGCGTGAGTAACTCGACCGGCAGCTTCGCCACTTCGTCCAGGCACTCCAGCACGAGCGGTCGCGCGGCGGCATCAATCGCGGTCACACCCACGCCACGCAGATAATCCAGTCCGGCCCGAATCGCATACACCGCGGGATAGTTCGGCATGCCCACGGTGAAGCCCGCCGCCCCCGGCTTGCTGACCGCTTTCGTGAATCGCTCGGCCCCGAAGGCGTCCTGAAGATTGAACCAACCGCCGGCGGGGACGACCCACGCGTCGCGACGTTGCGACGGAATTCCGACGAGGCCGCCGCCGTGGCTCGCGAGAATCCATTTGTGCGTGCTGCTGACGATGAGGTCGACATCATCCAGCTTCAGCGGAATGCGTCCCAGCGCCTGCGTGACATCCACAGAGAGCAGCGCGGGCGAATGCTTCCGAACCGCGGCAATGACGTCCGGCAGCGGAATCATGAACCCGTTGAAGAAGCTGACCAGCGAGGTGGTCACGAAGCGCGTGCGCGGGTTAAGCAGCGGGACGAGATCTTCGACGCGTAACGCACCATCACGATGCCGCCAGACACGGACGGTCGCCGGGCAACTCGGTTGCAGCCACGGCGATGCGCCGGCGGGAAAGTCGAGATCATTGATCACGACTTCATCACCCGCCTGCAGCTGCAGAGCCTGCGCGGCGAGGTTGTACGCCTCGGACGAGCATGAGCAGATCGTGACATCGTCCGGCGTGAGCCCGTAGAACTCGGCAGTCAGCGCTTTCGCCGCGTCCCATTGCTGGGCGTGACGGTCGCGGCCATCCATCCCGAGCGACTTGTCCTCATAGTATTGCAGCAGCGCATCGCGCACGGCTCGGGGCGGCAGGCCTTCGGCGGCCGTGTTGAGATATGTCATCGTCGACAGTTGCGGAAAATCAGCGCGACGCGTGGCTTCCGTCAGCATGAGTAACACTCCTGAGCCATGCAGGCAAAATCTCGCAGCAGAGCAACACTTTTTTAAGAAAGAATTCTCGTGCGCGAGAATTTCGAAAAAAGTTGGACCGCCGTGAAAAACATGATCTAGGTTAGCGATAGGTCCGGCGAAGTTCCCAATCCCCTCGCCGCCTGACCACGGAGGGTAATCGTGCAACGGGCTCAATTCCAGACTACCGCCAAAAGCGGGCAGCAGCGTCGCGGCGTCACCATCGTCGAAACGGCGCTGATGATGCCCGTGTTTGTGCTGTTTCTGGCTTCACTGATGGAATTCGGGCACTTCTTTCTGGTGCGGCACATGACCAATGCCGCCGCCCGTAAAGCCGCAAGCTATGGTTGCGCGGAAGGCGTCACCAACAGCCAGGTGATTGCCAAAGCCCAGGGTGTGATCAACGCGGCTTACAACGCGAACAAAGCCACCATCATTGTCAAAGATGCCAGCACGTTCGATACCCCGAACGTGAACCCGACCACGCTCAATTACGATTCGCTGCCGGCGATCACCTTGTCGTCGGCGGCCACCAGTCAGTTTTTCCTGGTCCAGGTGAAAGTGGCCTATAAAGACGTCGCGCTGCTGCCGCCGTTCTGGCTCAGCGGGGCGACGATCATCGGCCGGTCGGTCATGCGCCACGAGTAATCCGGTACTGCGAGTCCTCCATCATGCGTCGGGCCTTAACACAACGAACGATCAGCAACTCTCGCCGCGGCTCGGCGACGGTCGAATTCGCCATTATTGCGCCGCTGTTCATCGCCCTGTTTATGGGGATGCTGCAGGCGGGCACGAACTTCAGCGTGTCGCAGCAGCTGTATTCGTCGTTGCGGCAAGCCGGGCGGCTGGCCTCGCAGGATTTCTCTGAAAAACTGCAGACCGGTCAGACCGCCAATGCCAAAGTGATCGCGGACATCAAGAATCAACTGAAGGCCAACGGCATTGATGCCACCGCCGTAACGGTGTCGATCACGCACGCCAGCGGCGCTGCGGCGGGATCGAACTTCGATCTTCAGGATGCGAACAACGACCTGAAGTACTTCAAGCTGACAGTCACTGTGCCGTATTCCGCAGTGAACAAGAATGGTTTCCTTCCGAACACGTTTTCAAATCTCACTGCGTCGATCGTCTTCCGCAAAGGCCGGTCGATGCTGGTGACTTAAAGACGGTATGAACGGGAGGGCGAGGCTCCCGCCGAGCCGCGAGCGCTCGACGGCGCTGCGACTCTCAGCGGCTCAGCAGGAGCTTCGCCCTCCCGGAATGCAGCAACATCGGCGGAAGGGTGATGGTGGTGCGGGCTCTCCGCTTGTGCGCGCCGCAGCCGTCATCGGTTCCGTCTTTACAGAATGGAAATGTCATGCGTCGTCGATTACTCAACTGGCCGGGATGGCGTCCGGAGCGCGAAGACGCACGGCGTGGGGTGTTTCTGGTCGTCGGGGCGCTCTGCCTTGTCGGCTGCATGATGTTTGTGGCGTACTCCGTCGACCTCGGTCTCGTCTCGCTGACCAAGGCCCGGATGCAGAACGCCACGGATACCGCGGCGCTCGCCTCGGCGATGGAAATCACCAACGCCATCGCCAATGCCGGACAGAACGTTTCCGACGTTTTCAGCTACGCGGAATCACAGTCGCGATCCGTTGCGGCGAGTGTCGCTAACATGAACGGCGTCTATGTCGACCAGGCGCTCGACGTCGATTTCGGCCGGCGGTATCGCGACAGCAGCGGCAATTATGTCTTCGACTGGAACGCGGGTTCGAATCAGATCAACTGCGTGAAGGTCAGCGCCCGGCGGACGGGCAACAATACGAGTGCCCCGGACGGCAAGCTGCCGGGGATGTTCTCGTCGATCATCGGCAATACCGGAACCGCAGTGGCGTCAGAATCCATCGCGTACATCGAACCGCGTGACCTGGTTGTTGTGCACGACTTCTCGCGGTCGATGAATTTCGACAGCTATTACTCGGATGAAACCGGCAACAGCCTCACGCAGGCGCAGATTGAAGCCAACATCGCGCTCGTCTGGGCCGATCTGCAGCCGCTGACGCTGGGCACCCTGACGTACGCGCCCCAGTACTACTCGGAAGTGAAGAGCAACACCGGCGCCAATGCCACCGTGACGTTCAAGGGGACTTCAGTCAGTGTGACCACGAATACGAAGATCAAGTCCGTTGTCGTCTCCTTTAACGGCGGCGGATCACAGACCTTCAATATCAGCGGGGAAAGCACGACATCGGGCACCTGGGCCGGCACCGGAGGCAATGTCGACAAGACGATCAATCAAGTCGCCGTCACGGTCCGCAAAGTGGGCAGCAGCTCGCAATCGTGGTCGCTCACCGGGTACTCCAACAGTACCACGAACATCAAGGCCAAGTGGGGTCTGTCGGGGACGACTCCGGCGACGAATGCCAGCAACTACGACGACTACATTGATTTCGTCAAAACCAATGGCGGGTTGAAGAAGTACGGCAAGAACGATCTGTACGGCGGAACGACGTACGTCTGCTGGCTGCTGCGGGAACAGCCGAGTTACAACCAGTCAAAAACCCTGTGGAAGACCCGACACTATCCGTTTCACGCCATCAAGGAAGGCCATGAGCTGTTGTGCGATTTCCTGACCGACCTCGGCTTTGATGACCACCTGGGGATGGTGAGTTATGACACGAGTCACCGCATCGAGGATAAGATCAATACAACGGATCCGGGAATTCCTAATGTCAACCTCGGAAATAATCCGCTAACGAATGATTATGATGCGATCAAGAAGATCATGCACTACAAGCAGGCGGCTCACTACAGCCCATCGACGAACATGGGCGGCGGCTTGAAGGATGCGATCTCGCTGCTGGATAACCATAAACGGGAAGGGTCACGGCCGGCGATTCTGCTGATGACCGACGGCAATGCCAACACTTGGGACAGCGGCGAAAGCGGCTCCCTGCCCGCGGGCTGGGACTGGAACGCCCTGATGGACTACGACGGCAACGGCACCGCCGATTTCTCGACCTCGAACGCGTACGCCTGCAACGTGTTGAAGTATGTGAAGCAGGCGGTCGACAAGGGCTACAAGGTGCACGCGATCAGCGTGGGGGCGGACGCCGACCGTAATCTGCTGAAAGCGATCGCGTTCCTCGGCGACGGTCACTGGATCGACGTGCCCGGCGGCCTGAGCGCCAGCGACATGGAGAGCGAGCTGAAAACCGCCTTCGCCAAGATCGCCGCCGCCGTGCCGCCCGCACGATTGGTGTCCGGGGGGAACTGAGGTAGGGTCAGTGGTCAGTGGTCAGTGGTCAGTGGGCAGTGGGCAGTAAAGAGTATCTACCCGCTTCTGACAACTGACAGCTAACAACTATTAAGAAGCCGCGTCCGATGACGACGCGGCTTCTTCTTTGGCGATGCGCTGAATGTAGTTCGCGAAATCCTCGTCTTCACCTTGCAGCAGGCGCGGCAACGCCGCGCGGAAGTCATCGCGACGGCACCATTCTCGCATGAAGTCGTCCCACGAATGCCACCGCCGACGCTGCTTGTCGGTCATGCCCTCGTCATAGGCGGTCAGGTAAGCGCGTTCAAACAGGGCGATCAGGATGTCGAACAGAACCATCCGCCGTTCGCGCTGCTCGTCTGAAAGGTTGGGAATCGCCGCCTGGGTCCGCAGTCGGAGATCCGGGTTCGCGAGGACCAGCTTGAGGAAATCGCTGTACGAATCGGAGAGGAGCTGGTAGACCTCTTCATCCTCGTTCTCGCGTTCCTTCCGCTGTTCCTGCATGAACGTGTAAATCGCCAGCGGCAAACCGAACACCGTCACCACGTTTGCAAGCAGTTGCCAGAGTTCGGCGTGGTTCATGGTGCGGTCTCGAATAGCGAGCGGGGGGACGTCAGTCCCCCCGGTGATTGAATTGTGATCGCTTGAAGAGAATCACCGGGGGGAGTGACCTCCCCTCGCTCGCCTCAGAGTCACA
>DASRYX010000073.1:0-4953 GCA_035686985.1 Planctomycetaceae bacterium
CGAGCATGATGGTTGGCGGACCCATTTTGAGTTGTTGCCCCTTCATGCTGATGCCAAGGAAGCTCACTGGCTCCGGGTCGGCCCAGTGGAGCAGCCGGAGAATTTCAGCACGATCCAGCCGAGTGTTCTGCGTCACAGAGACGGTTCATTGCAGGCGATCGGCCGTTCGCGCAATGGCAAACTCTTCACGACGACATCGAAGGATCAGGGCCGGTCGTGGTCACCGATGGCGTTGACCACGCTGCCGAACCCGAATGCCGGGACGGATGCGGTCACAATGCGTGACGGTCGCCACGTGCTGATTTACAACCACACGCCGAAGGGACGCAGCCCGCTGAACGTGGCCGTCAGCACCGACGGCGTCGAAT
This sequence comes from Planctomycetaceae bacterium, assembly GCA_035686985.1. Lineage (GTDB taxonomy): Bacteria > Planctomycetota > Planctomycetia > Planctomycetales > Planctomycetaceae > DSVQ01. Next base: position 369 of record DASRYX010000073.1, read on the forward strand.
GGAGTGCGGCCCTCGCGCTGGAAACCGAACCCGGCGAATACTCCTACCCCGCAATCATCCAGACCAGCGACGGCCTGCTGCACGTCACTTACACATGGAAGCGCAAACGCATCCGGCATCTGGTGCTGGACCCGGCCAAATTTTCTCTGAAGCCGATCGTCGACGGAGTGTGGCCCGCGGAGTGATTGTCGGTCTTGTGAGGTGTAGGGTCCGCTGTGCGGACCATCTCCTTTTTCCTTGTGGTCCGCACAGCGGACCCTACACTCTTCGGCTCATTTCGGCAGAACCATCTTCGCAATCAGCGCGACGGTGATGGTGCCATAAGCGAGCGTGCAGAGCACCAGGCCGATGCAGCGCCAGATCGAGGGCCGCAGTTGGCGCGGCAGGAACCGCAGGTTGATGCGGAGAATCTGCACGGCGGCGATCGCAAGAATGGGACTCGCGACAATTCCCAGTACGGAAAACAGGTCGAGCACGGTTCCGAGACCGACCGAGTAGAGCGCCCACGCCGTCAGCACAATCAGCAGCACGGCGTACAACCGGCTGGCAGGCCAGCGTCGCACCGGCGGGCACGCGGCCCAGAGAATGTCAGCCACCGTGCGCACCAGCACATCGGTATTGCCGAGGTGCGTCGAATAGAGAATCCAGAAGCCGTTGAGCAGGGTCAGCAGCCATAATCCCTGCCATAGCTGTTTGGCGAGATGTTCCGCCTGGAACGCGCCCACGTTATATCCCGTGACTTGCTCGCCCGGAGGGATGAGCGCGATCGCCAGATTCACGTTGAGATACATGCCGAGAAAACAACCGCCGGCCCAGAGTGCCTGCTGATCCAGTAGAGCATACCGCCACCACGTCTTCCATTTGCGGGTGTTGGACTCATCCAGCGGAAAAACTACGCCGACCGGTTGCAGCGTCGCGTGTTCCGAAGACAGCGCTCCGCCGATGCCGCCGACATGCGCTCCCATGCCGAAACCTTTGTCGCGGAACCAGTTGGTCACCGCGAGATTGCCGAGTCCGCCGGAACCCGATGTTGCCGCGAAGAGACCGAGCATCACCAGACTGATCCCTGCCGGAAAGATGCGAATCGGGACCGACGTTTGTCCCATGCTGACCACCAGACTTTCGTCGGCAGCGAACCACGGAATCGTCAGAAAGCCCTGAAGCGTGTGGAGGGACGTCTCGAACGGCACAGCGTAGACGTTGATCGCGATCAAGAACACAAAGATGAACACAATCATCGCCCATGACGCCTTCTCCAGCAGCTTCTCGATCGATTTGCCGGAGAGGAGCATCAACGCCGACGCGACGATGATCCCGCGTGCAATGAGATCCAACGTGGGCTTGTCGGCCTCTCCCGGCATTTCACCGTCAATGGCGCCGAACAGCACGACGGCACACCCCGCGGCGAGCGCTGGCGTCGCCAGTTGGGCGACGCCAATCATGATGTAGAACGGCGCCCAGAATTTCGGTCCGGGCGACAGCCGCATGATGCCGGTCAGAATCGGTTCGCCGGTGTAGAGTGTGTAGCGGATCGCTTCAAGATTGAACGTTGTCTGCAGAATGATTCCGATGGTGGCGATCCAGAGGATGCTGGTACCGTAGTCCACGGCCATCTTCGGACCGACGATCCACTCCCCGCCGCCGATGGCCCCCGCGAGCAGGATTGCCCCGGGGCCGATCGTCCGCAGCATGTTCCAGAAGGAGAACGGCAGCGGTTCCGGCAAGTCGGCGTCGCGCCAGTTGGGCAAGCAACCGTGATCGCGCGAAGACACGGGCGCAACATCAGCGGGAACGGTCATGGACGTTCATTCCTTGCAGCGGTCAATCAAGTGATGAATCAGAATCAGGGAGCGGTCGCGTGCATAAGTCCGCGAATGTAACCGTACGCGAACAGGCGGCCGAGCATCGTATACCCCGGCTCACCCTCTTCGCCAATGTACATCGGGACGTGATCGGGCCGCAGGGAGCCATCGAAGCCGATGTCGCGATAGGCCCGCATTGCCGCCGCCATGTCGGTCGGGCCGTTATCGTGGAACGTTTCCGCGAAATCGGTGGCACCACCTCGGACATCACGGAAATGGACATAGCGGATATGCTTCCCCAGCCGCCGGATCGTGGCGGGGATATCGACACCCATCGTGGCGAACGATCCCTGACAGAAGCAGATGGCGTTGCGGGAACTCGGCACCATTAACACCAGACGCTCAAAGTTCTCGACGCAATGCATGATCCGCGCGCGACCGAGCATCTCCGGCAGTGGCGGGTCATCGGGATGCATCGCCAATGTCACACCGACACGCTCGGCTACCGGCAACAACTCATTCAGAAACCGATCGAGGTTCTGCCACAATTGCGTTGCAGTGACTAATGGCCCGGAAGGCGGTTGCGCGGAGTTCAGCGACAACGCGCGTTCTACGTCGGCCATGCGGAACTGCGTCACTGTCGCCCCGCCGCGTTCCGGGAGATCGACCCGCGTGCGAACCCAGTCGGCCCCGGCCATGAAGTTGTAACACAACAGGTTGACGCCGCAGTCCGCCATCTGCACCAATAGGGTCTTCATCGCGCGCAGCTCGGTGCCATCATCGATCCCGAGCTTCAGGTTCTCAATTGGCAGATAACCTTCGACAACCGTCACCTTCAGTCCGAAGGATTCGGCGAGCCGTTGCGTTTCAATTAAAGCGGCGACATCGGAACCGAAATAACGGGCGGTGAGATCCGTCACCCCGCATTGAGCCGCGAGCTGCAGGTTCGTCTCGTTGATCGGAGTCAGGACGGTTCCCAGGCGCATGAATTTCCTTCGGATGGTCCAGCGTTATGCGATGACTTTGTGAATCACATTGCCCGCGACATCGGTGAGGCGGAAATCGCGGCCGGCATAACGGTACGTCAGCCGCACGTGATCAAGCCCGAGGAGGTGGAGCAACGTCGCGTGCAGGTCGTGAATGTGGACCGGATCGACCGCGGCGCGGAAGCCGAACTCATCGGTCTCGCCGTAGGTTTGCCCCCCTTTGACGCCGCCCCCGGCGAGCCACATCGAAAAGCCGTAGTGGTTGTGGTCGCGGCCGTTGCCGTTCTCGGAAGTCGGCGTGCGGCCGAACTCGCCGCCCCACACGACGAGCGTGTCTTCCAGCAGGCCTCGCTGCTTCAAGTCGGCCAGCAACGCGGCCATCGGTCGGTCGATATCTGCCGCGAGTTTCCGCACGGCGTTGTGATGATCGCTATGTGTATCCCACGGTTGACCATTTCCGTAATACACCTGCGTGAATCGCACGCCGCGCTCCGCCAGGCGACGGGCGAGGAGACAGCCGTTCGCGAAATGGCCGTCCCCATAGCTTTCGCGTGTAGCCTTGGTTTCCTGCGATAGATCGAACGCCTCGGCCGCCGCAGTCTGCATCCGGAACGCGGTTTCCATCGATTGAATGCGGGCCTCAAGCTGCCGATCGCCATTTCGCTCGGCGATATGCTCGGCGTTCAATTCGCGGAAGAGCGCCATCTGCTGTTGCTGAACGTCCACAGGCCGCGATGGCTGCAGATACGGCAGCAACTTTCCGGGTGTCAGATCCGAATGATTGACGTAGGTCCCTTGATACGCCCCGGGCAGGAACCCGCTGGTCCACAGAATGGAAAACCGCACGGGGCGACCGGGGCAGAGAACGACATAGCCCGGCAGATTCTCGTTCTCCACGCCAAGTCCATACAGTGACCACGCGCCAAACGTCGGGCGTGTCGGCACAACGACGCCGGCGTTCATTAACTGCAGCGCCGGACCGTGATTCGGGTTGTCAGTGTGAACCGACCGCAAGACGCAGACATCGTCGATATGCCGGGAAAACTGCGGCAGCAATTCGCTGACCGGGACGCCGCTTTCACCAGCCGGCGCGAACTTGAACGGCGAAGGCAACAACCCCGCCGTTTTGCGTTCGGTGCGGAGATTGACCGAATCAGGCCGCTGTCCTGCGAACTTCTCGAGCGCGGGCTTGGGATCAAAGAAATCCGGACCGAACGGGCCGCCGTTCATGAAGAGCTGAATGACCCGCTTGGCCCGCGGCCGATGATGTGATGTCGCCGTGGCAGTGGAAGACATCAGCTGCGCCAACGCGATCCCGCCGAGTCCGCCCCCCAGGCGCTTTACGGCGGCACGGCGGTTGATGGGTTCGAGGTGATGCAAGATTACTGTTCTTTTACCCGTCGCTTGCGCTCCGGGCTCGTTATGCTTTCAATCGATGAACATCAGCTCGTTCGATCCGAGCAGCACCTGCAGGTAAGCTTCCCACGCGGACGGTGTTATTGTCTCGCCCTGGGAGAGTTGCGTGAGGAAACGGCTCCCGCTGGCGAGTTCGGAGGGTGTGGGCGCTCGACGGAACAATCGCTGGTAGGCTTCGTGGACACTGTCTCCGGCGGTCGGCGATTCCCGCGGCAGTTTTAATCCCGCGGACCATTGCAGCATCTGCGGACTATTCAGCACGAACAGTTGCTGTAGCGGCGTGGTGGTCGGCGCGCGATTCGGGCAATGTCCGGAGGCTTCCGGGAAATCGTAAAGCCGCAGCATCGTGTTAAGCTCTTCACGCACCACCCGGCCATATAA
>DASRYX010000074.1:0-17771 GCA_035686985.1 Planctomycetaceae bacterium
AATACATCCCACGCACGAACTCGCTCAGCGTATGTTGCGGAACGGCTACGGCGGAATGCTCGCGTTTGAACTCACCGGCGGGCGTCCCGCGGTCGATGCGTTCTTCCGTTCGTTGGCGGAAACGATTCCGTTTTCGCCGACGCTGGCAGACGCGCGCACGACGTTGTCCTACCCCGCCGGAACGTCTCATAAATTCATGACCGCCGCCGAGCGCGAGGCGTGCGGCATCACCAACGGGATCGTGCGGTTGTCCGTGGGGTTGGAAGACGTTGCGGATCTGCAGCGCGAGTTGGGGGCGGCGCTAACAAAAATCACACCCTAAAGAGACCCACGGTTAAGAAACCGTGGGCTTCAGGTGGATTTACTGAGTGCGGGGGCGCGACCGCCGGTGCGCAGGGTTTCCGCAGCGATCTCCAGCGCTTCGCCGGTGAGGCCGGCTTGCTGCATCTGCTCGATCGCCCGGTCGATGTCGTATTCCACCCGGCGGAACTCCACGCGGCCGTTCTCAATCACGGCATACGAAGCCCGCGGATCACCGTCGCGCGGCTGCCCGACGCTACCCGGATTGATCACCTGGCAACGGTCCAGCTGCAGATGCATCGGCACGTGAGTATGACCGACGCACACGAAATCGGCTTCGATCCCGCGGACGCGCTGCTCCCACGCAGTCACATCACTCGTGAGGTATTCGTCCAGCGGATCACGCGGCGTGGCATGCACAAGGTGGAATGTCTTGTCGTCGAGATGCAACGTCTGGGTGACCGGCAGCCTCGCCAGAAACTTGATGTGGGCCGGCATCAGGGTTTGCCAGTGCAGCGTGCGCGTCGCCGCCGCCAGCATGCGGAACCCGCTGCCATGCGGCATGGGAACACGTTGAGCTGTGGAGTGATCGTGATTGCCGCGGACGGCGGCGTGAGCGGTATGGCGAACCCAGTCGATGCATGTCGCGGCGTCGGTGCCGTATTCGACGATGTCACCCAGGCAGAGGCACGCGTCAAACGTCTCGCGGATCGCCGAAAGGGCAATGCTGTTGGCGTGAATGTCGGCCAGCAACAGGATTTTCATGCCCGCCCTTGAACCGGAAAGAAATGCGGTGCGATCGGGAACTGTCTGGCGTGTCGGTCCGTCTTGGCTGTTATAATCGGAGCGCCTGCAACGGACCAGCCGTAAGATGGTGACGGGCGGGCTGAGAACTCGCAACAAGGCGGGATGTCTGTAGTCCCCGGTCGGAACAAGGCTTCATCCATGGACGTTGCTAAAGTCGGGCAGCTGACAATGCGGGAGAAAATTCGTGGCGGCCAGCATCTGGCGCGCGAACTGCATGAACATCTCAGCCAGAACTTTCTTCCCAAGGTCACGGAGTTGGCGGCGGTTTGCACGCCCGAAGCCGAAGAACGTATCGCGGATGTGACGATTCGCAACCAGGTTGCAAACGTTCTGGAGAGCGAGCGGTTTCTCGCGCAGAAGGAAGCCGAATTGGCCGCTTACGCCGTGGCGATCTCTGCCGAAGCCATCCCGTAACTATTTTGAATCCGCAGCGGTAAGTTCAAATCTGATTAAGGATTAGAGAAATCGTTGTTGACGATTCCAGCCGCGCAACCCATAATCGAGTTGAGGCTGTCAGTGGTTTTTAATTTCGATCATCGATATTTCCCGTTCTGGGAACGATTCACGCCTCAAATCTGCACAGAAAAGCCGCAATTCCGCTCGTAACCAGGTCTGTTTTGCCATCATTTCCTACGAGAGCCGCGTAGACTTCGGCACGCAGGAGCAGACAGCACAGATCATTTTTGGTCTCCACCAGGGAGTGAATTTCGACCATGCCAACTTCGGGATCGAAGTTGACGATCGAATCCGGCTCGGGGAGCGCGTCGGCGTTTCCATTTACGGGTCGGCAGCCAGCACCGCGACTGTCGGAGACAGTCCTGTCGCTGCCCCGTCGCGCCGATGACGAAGCGCGCGGCGATTCCACGCCGTCGGCCCTCAGTCCGCTGCCATTATCGCCGCTGGCCGCCCGCCTCTTCCCGTCGCAGGCGATTCCCGATGCCCCGGAAGATCTGGCCGGGGTCACGCTCGGGCATTTTCGGGTCGAACGCCGCATCGGCATGGGAGGCATGGGGACCGTTTTCCTTGCGCAAGATGAACGGCTGCAGCGTTCGGTCGCGCTGAAGATTCTCGCCCCCGCGCAGTTGTCCGATCCGGCTTCCATTCAGCGGTTTCAGAACGAAGCCCGATCCGCGGCGCGGCTCGACCACGATCATGTCGCCCGCGTCTACTACTACGGTGAAGAACAAGGCGTTCATTTCATCGCGTTTGAATATGTGCAGGGGAACAACCTGCGGGACATTATTCGAGCGCGCGGCCGGTTGGAACCCGCAGAAGCGGTCAGTTATGCCGTGCAGCTGGCGACGGCGTTGTGTCACACGAGTGCCTGCGGCGTCGTACATCGGGACATCAAGCCGTCGAACATCATCATCACGCCGCAGGGCAAAGCGAAGCTGGTCGACCTTGGGCTTGCGCGCAAGGAAAGCCTTGAGACCTCGGCGCACCTGACGGTCGCCGGGACCACGCTCGGCACCTTCGATTACATCGCCCCCGAACAGGCGAAAGACCCCCGCAGCGTCGATGTCCGCAGCGATATCTATGCCTTGGGGGGCACGCTGTATCACATGCTCACCGGCGAGTTGCCTTACCCCGAAGGCACGGTGCTGCAGCGGCTGCTGGATCATCAGGACAAGGAAGCGCCTGATCCCTCGTTACGCAATCGTCGCGTCCCGCAGGCATTGTCGGTGATCGTGAGGAAGATGCTCGCCGCCGATCTGCGAAAGCGTTACGCGACTGCAGAAGACCTGCTGCGCGATCTGCTGCTGATGGCCAGTGCACTCGGGCTGCAACCCGTGCCCGGCGACTCGGCGGTCATGGCGGCCTGGGGTCCGCGGCGCGAGAACTTCTGGCAGCAGCACGGCGCGACCTTCACCGCCGTTGTGATTCTGCTGATCGCCGTCGGAGTCCTGCAGACTTATCCCGATCTCGTCCAGCGATATACCGGCGAATCGCCCCATGCGAGTAACGATGTCGTGGACTGGCGCGAGGCACCGACGACGCCCGACACAGCGCCGCGGTTCGTCCCCGAGACCAATCCGGCTTCGCCCCCACTAAGCGCCAGCGCGACCGACCCCGTCGTGTCGTCCCCGGTCATTGGCCCGAAAAAGAGCCCCGAGACTGACGCCGCCACTAAGCCGGCGGATGCTATCCTGGCCACGACGAACGAGGGCTCACGCGGTTCGGGGAACCCGAAAGTTCCGACAGGAATCTTTGACAACGAGCTGCTGTCAATGAAGCCCGATCTGCTGTCGGGGTCTCCGCGCCCCGTGATCGAATTCCTGCCGATGCCGACGGTGCCCAGTCCCTTCGTGATGGAGGACAGCGCCCGCAATGAAACACGGGGGAACAGCACCGGGATCACTGGTACCGATCCGACACGTCCAATTGATGTCCCTGTGGAGACAGCGAGCTACTTCCAGGTGTTAGGAACGGGCAAGAGCTACGCGACACTGGAAGCAGCCTGTGCAGAAGCCAAAGACCAGGCCGTTATCGAACTCCAGTTTGACGGGCGACTGGCAACCTCCGAGCGCCCGTTGCGGCTGCGGCAGAAGCGACTGGTCATTCAGGCGGCTAAAGGACGGCAGCCGATCCTTACGTTTGCACCGCAGGGTGGCGTCGCTGATCCCTCGCTGACCCGCATGATCAGCGTTTTCGGCGGCACACTCAGCCTGATCAACGTCGGGCTGGAGTTGAAGATCCCCGACAACCCCGGCAGCCATCCGTGGGCGCTGTTCAGCCTGACGCGGCCCGAACGGCTGAAGCTGCAGGGAGTCACCGCGACACTCCTCAATCCACGCAGTGCGCAGGCCACGTTCATCGAGTTCCTGCCGCCGCCGTCGGAGGCGATGGCCAAAATGGGGGCGATGAAGGAAGGTTCGGCGGCGCTGACGACTGACGTATTTATTGAACGGTCTTTCCTGCGAGGTGAAGGCGTGGGGCTCGCCCTGAAAGACTCCGCGGCGCTCCGCTGCGAGATCTCGCAGTCGATGTTCGCCGTCTCGGAATGGCTGGTCTCGACGGACGGCGGCGCGCAGACAATGCAAACGCCGGGCGGCATCGCGCTCGAATTCAACCGCAGCACTTTCCTGCTGGGCAGCGGGCTCGTCTCGCTTGCCGGGGCGGAAGAACTCACCGGACGACCGTCAACGCTGGCGATCACGGCGAGACAATCGCTGTTTTCCTGCCCGCCCGATCGGCCGTTGCTCGATCAGCAGGTTCCGGTGGAAATCATGGAGTTCCGCAAAGCCGTGACGTGGGTCGACGAGGCGAACGTCTTCGATGATCTGCAGACGTTCTGGAGCGTGCGGTCGTCGGTGGGGACCGCGTCGCCGCAGCGTTGGGACTTCCTGGCGTGGAAGAGCCACTGGGGTGCCGGGGAAGATTCCCGCAATCTTCCGATCCCTTGGCGGCAGCCGTGGCGACGGCAACCGTGGTCACAGCTGACGAAATACGACGCCCGGTTCGATCCGCTGCCGGAGAACCTTGCGGCACCGATCGAACCGCCGGGAGCCTCGCTGGAGTCCTTGCCGCCGGAACCCACGGTGTCGATTCCCGCGCTCTGATTTCACCGATCCGGGTGGCGGGGGGCGCACCGCGCAGCGGAAGCCCCCGAATGAGCGCGTGTTGACCGGGGGCTTCCGCTGTCGCGGTGCGCTCCCGCCACCCTCGTCTTATTCCGGGCGATCAATAGCGAGGAATCGACGGATCGATCGTCAACGACCACTCGTCGATCCCGCCGGCCATGCTCGCTGCGCGGGAAAAGCCCTGTTGCCGCAGCCACATCGCCACACGCAGACTGCGACCGCCGTGATGACAGTGCACCACGATCCGATCGCTCTTGCGGGACTCGATCTCCGCGACACGGTCTCCGAGTTCGCTCATCGGCATCAGCACCGCCACGTCGATTTTCGCGGTCGCATACTCGCCGGGCTCACGGCAGTCCACGAACAGAAACGGCTCGCCCGCAGCGAGGGCTTCCTGGACCGATTTGCAGCTCACCTCCAGCGGGTTCTCCGCCGGGCTTCCCCCCGTTGACATCTCAATCCTCACTTCGCCCCGAGCTCGTACAAGCGGGCGTGAATCATCATCTGAAACACAAACGTCGCTACCACGAATAACGTCCACGCCAGCCCCAGCACAATGAAGTGTCCGAGCGGCCCGCCTTCCGAAGCCACCATCGCGAGCACAATAAACACCGGGCAGCAGTACGTGGAGACCAGCATCACAAAGAAGGCCAGCGGCAAGGCCCCCCATTTGACGAACAGCGAAAGCAGCACCACCAGGTGTAGAAAGACCGTGAACATCACCACAGGAAACCAGAAGCCGGGATGGCTCACGACCTCGAACCAGTCCTGGGCCCGCGAGGCCACCAGGACGCTGTCGAGGATAACGAAAACCAGCGTCGGCACCGTTCCCAGCAGCATGCCCGCGAGCTTGGAATATCCGACATACGCGATGGAACACGGCAGCATCAGAATGGAGGACAGCGTCTGCAGCCGGATTTCATCGTGAAACAGCCGCGAGGAGTAGATGCTCAGTTCGATCACCAGCACGGCGATCACAATCGTGAAATGGGCGGGCATGACTTCGCCTTCCACCTGCCACGGCTGCGGGTCTCCACTGAGGTAACGGATCCCCGCCAGCACCGGAAACAACGCCGGATAAAGCAGCGCGAAACCGAACAGTTTCGCCCACAGATACGGTCGCCCGCCGGTGAGAAAGTTATATTCCTTCCACACGAGCGGGTTGGACCACGCTCGTCCGGCGGCGATCCACGACGCGCGCCGTTCTGACCGAACCAGCATCCCGCGACTGACGCCCTGCACATCCGCGGCGAGGGCGAACTTCAGGAACAGCGTCCACGACAGCAGGAAGAACACTACGCCCCCCGCCACGTTCGTCACCACCTGCGTGGTGATGATCGGGTCGTCAAAACCGGTGGTCACGATGGCAATCAGCCGGCGGATGATGTCCGCATCGACGATCAGATCGAGAACGCGAATCAGGCTGCGTCCCCAGAACGTTCCGGTCGCCCAGCTTTCTCCCCGCAGCAGGGCCGCGGGGCCTTCCACGAAGTTCGGAGCCAGTCCATGCAGTAGCAGCCAGATCGCCGTGAGCCCCGCCGCACTGCCGCTGCGGCGACTGATCACCGAGCAAAGAAGTCCGACGTTCGCCATCAGTACCGTGAACGCCAGCAGCGCCACATAGGACGCAATGACCTGCTTCAGCGTCACGCCGCCCAGCGTGATTGCCAGCAGCGTAAAGGGAAACTGGACCGTCAGCAGCAGCAGCGCCTGAAACAGCCGGGCGGTCGATTTTCCCAGCAGAATTCCCAGCGGGCTGATCCCCGCCATCATCAACAGGCCGATCGTATCTTCTTCCTTTTCTTCGGTAATCGCCGAGGAAAAGAAGCTGATTCCGCCGAGCGCGATGAACGAGACGTTGAGAAAAATCATGTTCATGAAGAACTGCAGACCGGGCGCGCCGAACATCATCGACTGAATCTGTGCCGCCATCATCATGAAATAAATGATAAGCACGAACGCCAGCCGGAACAGATGCGTCTGCAGCTGCCGGGCGTCGAGCCGCAGCGAGCGCGCCATCAGCGTGGCGATGCCGTGAAACATCACTTCACTCCGCGTTCGGTCAAGTCCATGAACGCTTCGTTGAGATGCCGGCGATCGGCGGTGAACCCGGTGACGGGGACGTCCCATTCCACGAGTTGTCGCAGCAGCGAGTTCGTGCTGGTGACTTCGTCATCGAATGTCAGCCGGTATTCCGCGCGGCCTTCGACCGGTTCGACTTTTAGCACGCCCGGCAATTGTTCGAGCCGCGACGACAGTCCATCGACGTTCGTACCAAAAGCGATACGGTATGTTGGATGTTCGCCGGTGTGCGCGAGGAGATCATGCATCGAGCCGGAATATTTGATTTTACCGCGGTCGATGATCGTGACGCTGTCGCACAGCTCGGCGAGTTCACTCAGAATATGCGAGCTGATGAAGATGGTCTTTCCCATGGCTTTGAGCGCTTTGAGAATCTCCATCAGTTCGATGCGGGCCCGCGGATCGAGGCCCGACGCCGGTTCGTCGAGCAGCAGCACTTCCGGATCGTTCACCAGCACCCGGGCGAGACTCACACGCTGCTGCATCCCGCGGGACAGACCGCCGATGAGATCTTCCCGCCGGCCACCCATATCGGTCAGCGACAGCACGTCGTCGATGACCCGAGTGCGTTCCGTCAGCGAAAGTCCATACGCCGCGGCAAAAAAATCGAGGTACTCGAAAACGGTCATCTGCCGGTACGTGCTGAAATGATCGGGCATGAAGCCGATCTTGCGGCGGACCGCGCGGGTCTCAAACACCACGTCATGACCAAACACGCGCACCGTGCCGAATTGCGGCCGCAGCAAGGTGCAGATGATTCTCAGCGTCGTGGTTTTACCGGCGCCGTTGGGTCCGACAAACCCATGCAGCGATTGCGGCGCGACCTGAAATGTCACGCGATCGAGCGCACGCCGCCCCTTGAAACTCTGCACCAGGCCCTGCACGTCAATCACCGGCCGGGTCCCGGCGGCCGGCGCGGGCGGCGGCAATTGCGGCGTGACTTCGCTTTCACTCATGGAGCTTCTTTCAACGGCACATCAACAGAGTACAAAACCCAGCCTTCCTGCTTGCCCACGTGCGAATTCTGCACGAAGAGCTCGTCCGTCATCGGGGCGAAATACATCACGCGAACGAAGTCCGTCGGCAATCGGAACGTCTGTGCGTCGCCGTCGGTATGCACGCCGAGTCGACGGGCCATCAGCGGCAGGATCATCTCCCGATACACATCGATCGCGGGCCGATTCGACTGGCCATAACCCATCATTCCGAATTGCCAGTTATGCTGAAAATCCTGCACGCGGAGATAGCCCGCCGCGGTTCCGATGCTGCCGAGCGACTGCAGGCCTTCGCCGCTGCGCGTCAGATTATGAAAGCGGTCGCCGTGGATCAGCGTGATCATCTCGGCCTGAGGCGGCACGGTGCCGTCGACGGACAGGGTGATCGCCCGCAGATTGCCGCCCACGAACTGCGAGCTCGTCACGGCGAACTTCGGCACGGTCACGCGGGTCTTGATGCGATGGGAAAACTCGCGCGACGAGAATGGCGGGATGTCCGCCCGGAAGAGCGCTTCGGCCCCGTTGCGAATCCATCGGGGGACCGCTTCGGCAATGTTGCAGGTGGAATAGAGCGTTCCTAGCCCCTCGTGCGCGATGTCGTAATCCCCGCCGGAGGTCACGAACACGTTCGACCATTGCGTCACGTCGGCCTGGCCATCGGGCAGCACGCGGGCGATGGCGACGGAATGGACCGCGGTTGCCTCGCCGTAACCGCGCTGTCCGACGTAACCGAACAGCAGGCTGAACAACGCCACGGTACCCAGCAGCATCAGATACACCAGCCGGTAATCGGCCCACTTTCGTCCGACGAGATAACACCCCGGAAAGATCAGCGCGATGTAGATCCAGAACAGCAGGTGGAGCACCGGCCAGTTGTGGTCGGGCTTGGTCATGTTCTTGAGACGGGTCAGAAACGACGACCCACTGAGCGGATCGCTGCCGTCACCGAAGTTCGTGTTGACGACCTGTTCCTGCTCACCGGCGTCGAGCGCGGGCTCTTCATACGTCTGCCCGTCCGACCGGACGATGCGCCGCGGGGGCAGCACTTCCAGCGTGTCGGTCAACCGCTCGGGAGTCGCCTCGGTCCGGGCATATGCGACGCGGAACACACGACCGGCTCCGACCATCCGTTCGTCGAGCGGGCCATTGAGCACGCCCATCGTCGCCGGAAACTCGGGATGTTTACCGGTGGCATCGTGCATCACGAACGCGGTGCCCCCGAGCTGCAACCAGTCAAGGAATGCTTGTCGTCGCGGTTCGTCCCAATTGGGAACGCTATCAAAAAACACGGCCTGCAGGCCATCGGTCGCGGTGACGAACGGCGGGAACAGAATGTCCGGCAGACGCTTCAAGGGCACATTTTTTCGCGCGACCCCGGCGGGTTCGATCATGATTCGCGACGGCCAGCCGAACCGCGCGGGCTGCAGATCGAGCGACTGCACCAGCCGTCCGTCTTTGGAAATCACGTCCAGATGGAAGTCCTCGGCCGAATTTCCGAGCGACGAGATATACGGATAAAACTGAACCCACCGCTCACCGAACGGGCTGACGAACACCGATTCCACCACCGGCGCATCAACGCGTCCGCCCGATGCCATCCGCTTGGTGAGCCGCATCTCCCCTTCGAACGCGGTGGGGAGCGGATGGTTCACCAGAATCGAGAGGACATTGAACCGGTTGCGGGTCAGTTTGCCGTCGTAGCCCCAGCGGACTTCGACGAGGTCGAGCGCCCGGGCGGAGGCTGGCATCGTAATCATTGCCAGTCCGCACAGGATTCCCAGCAGAAATCGGCCCCGCATCACAGGCATCCGGATCAGCGGTATCGAGGAACATTGCAGAAAAGAGAAGCGAGAACATCAGAACATGCGTGCGAACGAAAGGCAAATGCGGGCGGATCACACAATTCTTCGGGTCCTGGTAAGCGGCGGCGTGACGCACCCACCAAAATCACAACCGTGTGATGCGATAGCCGGGATGATCTTTCCGGAACAGTTCGGGAAGCAATCGGGTGCCGAGACCGGGGCCGTTGGGCAATTCGGCGTGGCCGTCTTTCACGACGATGTTGGTGTCGATCAGGAGCGGATAGAGCGTGCGGATGTGGGCCCGGACGGTTTCCTGCCACATTACGTTGGGCACCGCGGCGGCGACGTGAATGCCGGAGAACAAGGTCAGCGGCCCCGTGCAATCGTGCATCAGCGTGGGAATGTTATCAAGCTGCGCAAGTTCGGCGATACGGCGGGTTTCGCTGATGCCGCCGACCCACGTGGGATCCGCCATGATGTAATCCGCACCCCGCAGCGCGAGCGCCCGCTTGTAACTCTCGCGGGTGACGAGCATCTCGCTGATCGCCAGCGGGACGCCGCCGCGTTGACGCAGTTCCGCGAGCGATTCCAGGCAATCGGGCCGCAAGAGGTCCTCGCACCACAGGATGCCGATGTCGCGCAGCACTTCCGCAATGCGGGTTGCCGCCGGGAGCGAAAAGAATCCGTGACCGTCGAGCATCAACTCGATGCGATCGCCCAGCCGTTTGCGGATCTCAAACAACGGCGCGAGCGCAGCCTTCAACGCCGGACGAGGAAGATAATGCCCGCCGGCTTCACGAAAGAGCGCGTCCAGCGTCCAGACTTTCATCGCCGTGATGCCTTCGGCGAGCAATTCCTCCGCCAGTTCGGCGGGTTCGTTGACGCTCCGCCAGTTGTCTTCGAGCGGGCCAGGTTTGCCGATGTCGCCGTGACCGGGCCAGCCTTGGGCGTCGGGAGCGTCCAGCGGACGGCGTCCGTACGACGGACCGCCGCAACTGTTGTAGACGGGGACGCGATCCCGCACGGGTCCGCCGAGCAGTCGCCACACCGGTTCCTGCCGCAATTGCCCGGCGATATCCCACAGCGCGAGATCAATCGCCGAGAGCGCCCGCAGTTCGGCTCCGAATCCGCCGAAGGAAGCACAGCGTTCGTAGATGAACCGCCAGTGACTTTCGATCGCGAGCGCATCGGCACCGAGCAGACGCCGGGCCATCCAGTCATGCAGGACGACGGCGACAGCGTGCGGAAGATAATACGATTCGCCATGCCCGATCACCGGCGCGCCGTTGACCGTGCCAGCGTCGGTGTGAATCCGCAGCAGCACGAGTCCCGCCATCACTTCATGTGGAATGACGGTTTCGATCGCCGTGATCCGGGGACCGCGGCGATACGCATGCTGCTGGGTCGGACTCGAAGCGCGGGCGGTGTGATCGGTCATCGTTCATCTCTCTTTGTGCAATGATTGAAGTAACGAGCATAATCCGTACGCGCCGGCGCACAACGTTGGAGTGAATGAAAGAGCGCGTGGCCTGGGATCCTGCGAAGCGCAAGCGGAGGACGATTCTGTCTCTTAACTCTCGACTCTCAACTCCCGTCTGAACATCGCAATTGACCCCGTGAGCGGTTGTCATTACAACCCGGTTTGATGAATCGCCATGATGCAGTAGGAGCGCAGGGATGCGTCGCTCGTGGATGTGGTTGGTGCTGGTCGGCGGTGTGTGGGGTTGCGGCTCGCGAGACGGTGCCGCTCCGCAAGCGGAATCGACGTTGCCGCTGTTGAGCATTCCGGCGTCGACAAATCCGGAAGTGAAAAAGGCGCTCGGCCTGCTGTCTGAAGGCCAGGCCGGGGATGCCATCGCGGCGGCCACCGCGGCGATCAGCCGCAGTCCCGAAGACGCATCGCTGTATGATGCCCGAGCCCACATCTTTCATCGTCTGGGTCAAATCGACGCCGCGATGACCGATCTGCATCGGGCGGTGCAACTCGATCCGAAAAATGCCCGATATCTGAACAACCGGGGGTTTCTGCTGCTGGGCCAGCACCAGATCGACGCCGCGTTTGCGGACTTCAACCAGGCGCACACTCTCGATCCGGAACTTGTCAGTGCGTACAACAATCGCGCGCTGGTCGAAATCACCCGCGGGCGGTACCGCCAGGCGCTGGTTGACCTGGAAGAAGCACTGAAACGCGATCCGAAGTACGTCGACGCCCTGAACAACCGTGGATTTGCGCTGATGCAACTCGGCCGGTTGGATCGCGCGCTCGCCGATTTCAACGCCGCCGTCACGCTCAGCCCCAAGTACACCAACGCCTGGAACAACCGCGGGCTGGTGAAGCGCCAACTCGGCGATCTCGATGGCGCGATGCTCGATTTCACGCAGGCAATGCTGCTGGATCCGAACAATCCGAAATACTACGACCATCGCAAAGACGTGTACCTGCTGCAGGGCGAAATGCAGAAGGCGAAAGAAGACGAACGTAAAATCCACTTCCTGATGACGTTGCGGGCGCTGTCGGAGTCCATCCAGCGGGCTCCGCGCGAACCGGCGCCGTACCTCGCCCGTGCGGAACATTTCCGTCAACAGGGCGACGACGCCGCAGCGCGACGCGATTTTGACCGGGCGGTCGAGTTCGCGGCGAAAACAGACTCCGTGGTGATCCTGCGTCGAGCGGCCTTCCTGCGGGATTGCAAGGAGTTTGCAGCGGCGGTCACCGATTGCGATGCCGTGCTGGCGAATGGGGCACACCAGCTCGCGTGGTCGATCCGCGGTGACTGTCGTAAGGCGCTGCGGGATTATGAAGGCGCGATTCAGGATTATGAGGCGGCAAAGCGGCTCGACGAAGCTGTGATTGAAACGTATTCTCTAAAAGCGGAAGATCTGTCACGACGCGGTGATGTCACGGAAGCCGACCGCCTGCGGACTAAGGCGGAGCAATTGTCCTCGGTCTTCGCGCAGCAGCAAACGGAAAGCGCGACAGCGCAGCCGTTCCCTGCGGATGGCGAGAATGTGGACATCAAACGGACCGCGGCGGCGATCCAGCCACTGCCGGAATGACGGCGGCGGCCTGAAGACTTCGGAGCGGGGGCTCCGACAACGCAGGGTGATCAGGGACGGGGGTGAGTTTCATGGCAGTGTCGCTGCCGACAAAAATCAGCGGTCCGGTCGCCGTCATCGGCGACATTCACGGACAGGTCGACAAGCTGGAAGCGGTGCTCGATCAACTGGCGTCGCGACCCGACTGGGAAGATCGCTGGCTGGTTTTCATGGGCGATTTCGTCGATCGTGGTCCCGATCCCAAAGCGTCGATCGACATGTTCCTGCGGCTGGCGAAACAGCATCCGAAAACCACCGCGGTCGCCGGCAATCATGAATTTGCGATGGGAGCCTCGCTCGGCTGGTTCCCGACAGCGGAATACACCAACTGGGGCCAGCGCTGGGTCGCCCATTACGATTCCGACACCACGTTCGCTTCTTACGGTGTCGCGCATGGAGATCTTGCGGGGCTCAACCAGGCCGTCCCGAGCAAGCACAAAGATCTGCTGCTGAACCTGCCGTGGGTCGTTGAACATCCACAGTTTCTCTTTGTTCATGCGGGACTCGACCCCAACGCTCCTTATGAAATGCAGCTCCGCATTCTGCGGCAGAAAGATTTCACGCTGAACCGGCCGCTGTGGCTGTGTTCGAAGACCTTCGTCGACTCGGATCCGCCGCCGGATTGCCCGCTGGCCGTCGTCAGCGGCCATGTCCGCGTCCCGCAGGTGCAGATTCGGCCGAAGCGCGTGCTGGTCGATACTACGGGTGGTACCGAAGGGGAGTTGAGCTGTGTTCTCTTACCGGAACGCAAGGTGATCACGTCCGCCGGTCCCGCGGAGGCGGTGATGGTCGGCGCGAGCGGGGGAAGCGGTTCGTGGTGGAAGTTCTGGTAGCTAGGCCAGATCCAGCGCTGCCGCCGAGCCTCAGATTCGGCATCCCGAAATGTCCGGATTCTCAACAAATCCTCCCCATGTTCTCATTCCGCAGATTTCCTGTCTTTGGTACGCTTGAATTAGTCCGTCTATTTTTCGGAGAAGAACTGGACGGACAGCCGTAGAATTGAGCGCGGGTCATGGCGGGAATGTCGTCAATCGACGTCAATCGCCCGGCATGCTCAAGAAACGAGAAGAAGCACTCCATGAGTTCTGCGAACGTGCTGGTGTCGCCGCGACCTGCGTCGCGGCCGGTTGTGGAAAACGGGCTGCACGAAGAGGAAGAGCCCGGCAACCAGAGTTCTTCCACGATCGCGACCGAGGTGGATACGTCCAACCTCTCCTATCTCGAAGGGCTGTACCACGAGTATCTGAAATCGCCCGATTCTGTCTCGCATGAATGGCGGGACTATTTCGCGCAGATCTCGCATCACACTGTCAACGGGACCAACGGCAGCGGCCCGGGGTTGTTCCGGGCACCGAAAGTTGCCTCCGGCGTCGTCAGCCCGGTCGAACTCGAAGCCTCCATCTGGCAGGAACGGGTCGAGCGGTTGATCCGCAACTACCGGATCATGGGCCATTTCGCCGCGAAACTGGATCCGCTCGAACGTCCGCGCCCGGCTGTTCCGGACCTGGAACTGCAATCCTGCGGGCTGACCGAAGCGGACCTCGACCGCCAGTTCTCCACCGTCAATTCCAGCGGTCCGAACATGCGGACCCTGCGGCAGATCATTGAGTGGCTACGGAACACGTACTGCCGATCGATCGGCGTGCAGTTCATGCACATCGACGACATGACCGTCCGCGACTGGCTGCAGAATCGGATGGAAGCGACCGAAAACCGGCTGCAACTACCGGCGGAAGAACAGCGCCGGATTCTCAAGCGGATCAGCGACGCCGTCGTTTTCGAAGAATTCATTCTGAAGAAGTTCCAGGGCGCGAAGACGTTCTCCCTGGAAGGTGCCGAGACGCTGATCCCGCTGTTGGATTCGGCGATTTACCGTGGGGCGGAACACGGCGTTGAAGAAGTCGTGCTGGGGATGGCCCACCGCGGCCGTCTGAACGTCCTCACCAGCATCATGGGCAAAAGCCCGCGTGCGATCTTCCGGGAGTTCGCCGACCTCGATCCACAATTGCACGTGGGCCGCGGCGATGTGAAATACCACCTCGGTTACAGCAACGACTGGCATTCCGGCGACGGCAAGAAGGTCCACCTCTCGCTGTGCTTCAATCCCAGCCATCTCGAATTCGTTAATCCGGTCGCGATGGGCCGCGCGCGGGCCAAGCAGGACCGCAAGAACGACCCCAACCGTGAAAAGGTGATGCTGCTGCTGATTCACGGCGATGCGGCCTTTGCCGGCGAAGGCATCGTGCAGGAGCAGTTGAATCTCAGTGCGCTTGAGTCGACCCGCGTCGGTGGCACCGTGCACGTGATCGTCAACAATCAGATTGGCTTCACGACCGATCCGTCGCAGGGGCGGTCCAGCCATTACTGCAGCGACGTCGCCAAGATGCTGCAGATCCCGATCTTCCACGTGAACGGTGAAGACCCCGAAGCCGTCGCGCAGGTCGTGGGTCTGGCGATGGACTTCCGCCAGAAGTTCCAGCGCGACGTCGTCATCGACATGTACTGTTACCGGCTCCGCGGTCACAACGAAAACGATGTGCCCGACATCACGCAGCCGCAGATGTACAAAGCGATCCGCGCCCGCAAGGGCGTCGTCTACTCGTACTTCGACCGGCTCAAGCAGACCGGTGGCGTGAGCGACAGCGATCTCGAACAGTTCGTTTCCAATTACCGCCAGCAGCTGGAATCGGAACTCGAAGTCGCCCGCAGCGTCGAGTACGTCCACAAGTGGGACATGCTGCACGGCATCTGGACCGGCTACAAAGGTGGCCACGACATCGACGTTCCGGAGGTCGATACCGGCTACGATCCGCAGGAACTCGCGACGGTTCTCGAGCAGATTTCCACGCTCCCGCCCGATTTCACGCCGAACCCGAAGATTCACAACGGCGGAAAGAAGATGGCGGAAGGCGTGTACCAGAAGCGCCTCGCCATGGCCCGCGGTGAAGTGCCGCTCGACTGGGGTGCGGGGGAAGCGCTGGCGTTAGCCACTCTCGCTCTGGAAGGGCACCGGATCCGCATTCACGGGCAGGATGTCGAGCGTGGAACGTTCGCACATCGGCATGCGGTTCTTCGCGACTTCATCACTGAAGCGAAATACTGCTCGCTGAAACATCTGTCGCCGAATCAGGGTCCCGTTGACATCTACAACAGCGCCCTGAGTGAAGCCGCGGTACTGGGATTCGACTACGGGTACAGCCTTGACTCACCTGATGGTTTAACCTGCTGGGAAGCGCAGTTCGGTGACTTCGTGAACGTCGCGCAGGTCATCATCGACCAGTTCATCGTCTCCGCCGAGGATAAGTGGAACCGGCTCAGCGGGCTCGTGATGCTGCTGCCGCACGGCTTCGAAGGCAACGGCCCGGAACACTCCAGTGCCCGGTTGGAACGCTTCCTCGACCTCTGCGCCGAGGACAACATCCAGGTCTGTTACCCGACGACGCCCGCTCAGATCTTCCATCTGCTGCGACGCCAGGTGCATCGCAAATGGCGTAAGCCGCTGATCGTGATGACGCCCAAGTGGATGTTGCGGGCCCCCGGTGCCATCAGCACGCTCGCGGATCTGGGACAAGGAACCTATCGCCGCGTGCTGCCCGACACGCTGACACGTCCGGCCACTGAGGTGAAGCAGATCCTCGTCTGCACCGGCAAAGTCTATTACGAGCTCGCCAAGCGCCGCGAAGAACTGCAGCGCAATGATGTCGCGATCCTGCGGCTCGAGCAGCTTTATCCCACGCCGACCGAAGAACTGCTCAAGCTGATGGCCGAATATCCTGCCGACGCGCCGATCACGTGGGTGCAGGAAGAGCCGGAAAACAACGGGGCTTGGCGATTCCTGCGGGTGTTGTGGGGTGAGAAGCTCGGCGGTCGGCCACTGTCGCTGATTTCCCGCCCGGCGTCAGCCAGTCCGGCGACAGGCTCGCATCACAGCCACGACATTGAACAAGAAAAAATTCTGGAAGCCGCGATTGGTCCCAATCCGAATCCAAAATCGCATCATTAAGGTCGACCGCGGAGCGGGCGATCGGCTTGCGTGTCACGGAGGGACAGGGCTACAGTACCGGTCAACGTGCCGGTCAGTTTCCTCGCTGTGAGGCGTCGGTCTCGCAGCCCAGGTGAAAGCGTTCGATTTCCATGGCGGTGAATGTCATCGTACCGAGGGTGGGCGATTCGGTTTCCGAAATTCTTCTGGGCAAGTGGCTGAAACAGGTGGGCGAGAAAGTCGCCGCCGATGAGCCGCTGGTGGAATATGAAAGCGAGAAATCGAGCGACAGCATTCTGTCGCCGTCTGCGGGCGTGCTGACGCAGATTCTCAAGCCCGAAGGCGAGACGGTTCCGGTCGAATCACTGATCGCCGTGATCGACCCCGCAGGCACCCCGACGGCGACCGCCGCGGCTCCGAGCAAAGCCCCGCCTGCCGCTGCAGCGGCTTCACCCGCCAAGTCCGGCGATTCCGCGGCAGCCCACTTCATGCCTGCAGCCACTGCGGCGCTGCATGACACCGGCGTGGCGGCCGATAAAGTGCAGGCGACCGGTCCCGGTGGCCGGGCACTGAAAGAAGATGTCCAACGCGCCGCAGCCGGTGCTCCCGCAGTTTCGAAAACGCCCGCGGCTCAACCCCCGGCCGCTCCAAAAGCGCAACCGACTCCGCCGGCGCAGATCGTGCCGACGGTGCGTGTCATCGGTGATCGTGCCGTGCGACGGCAGGCGATGAGCCCGATTCGCAAGGCGATCGCGCAGAACCTGCTCTCCGCCCAGCAAAACGCCGCGCTCCTCACCACGTTCAACGAAATCGATATGGGCGCTGTGATGGCGCTCCGCAAGCAGCATCAGGACGCCTTCACCGAACGCCACGGCATCAAGCTCGGCTTCATGTCGTTCTTCGTGAAAGCCGCCGTTGATGCACTGCAGGCGTTCCCCGCGATCAACGCCTATGTCGAAGGCAACGAAATCGTCTATCACGATTACTGCGACATCGGCATCGCGATCGGCGGCGGCAAGGGACTCGTCGTCCCGGTGATCCGCAACGCGGAAATGCTGACGTTCGCGCAAATCGAGCAGTCGATCGCCGAGTTCGCCAAGCGCGCTCAAAGCGGCGCGATTAAGCC
>DASRYX010000075.1:0-6697 GCA_035686985.1 Planctomycetaceae bacterium
TCCGCTGGATGAGCGAGGGACGTTCAGTCCCAGGAGTCCAGAATTTCCTGCAGATGCGTCTGATCGACGGACGGCGGCGGTGGCGTCGTGGGGGTGGTGATCTCGCCCGAATCCGGAGCCGGGACTGTGGAATTCACCATCGCCCGTGCTCCTGTGGCCAAATGCGGTCCCCGCGGTGTGGCCTCGTGCGGATGAGGCTCGCTTCTGGCAGTCGAGTCCGCGTCCTGACGGTTCCATTTCAAAAGACGTTCGATCTTTCGAGCCAGCTCTTCCTGCGAGAAGGCGGTCTTGATCAGATAGTCGTCAGCTCCGGCCCGAACCGCCGCAAAGACCGTTTCCCGGCTCGCATCCGCCGTCAACATGATGACCTTCAAGGCCCTCAGCGCGGAGTCCGCACGGATCGCTGTCAGGGTTTGCAGTCCGTCCAGACCGGGCATCTGCACATCAATGATGGCCAGGTCCGGAACGAACTCTTTCGCCTTCGCGAGACCGCTGACGCCGTCACCCGCCACCGAGATCAAATAATTCTTCTGCAAAACGGTGGTGAGCAGCTTCTGGTAAAACGGATCGTCATCGATCACGAGCACACGAACGTGCGCTGGCGTCGAGGAAGCCACAGCGGTATCGGGGTTATGCGACATGAACAGCAAACTATCGGTACTGCGACCATTCCGGTCGGATTGATTTTCGTGATCAATGAACGATGTCGCTCTGCCGGACGACCGGCCGGTCTAACTCATCATTGATGGTCTGCAGGAAATCGATGAGTTGCCATGACAGGCACATCGCCCTGTCCGATGGATGCGCTTCTTCATCCAGGACGTCGACATCATTCGTCTCGCGATGGGGCATCGGCTACAGATCCCGGCAGGTTGACCCAACGTTGCTCTGGTCCTTCGGTTCGCCGAAAAAATAGCGAACTTTGTGACACATCACCAGTTAGAGTCTAGTTCACGTTTTGCTACATAGGAACGTCGTGTCTTCCGGTCGCTAAGCGACCGTTACAGACTGTACGGACGCGATAACCACGCTTATTGACGCAATTGTGACCGGGGAAAACACCAATGTCAGCGGTGCAGGAAGACGAACGTGCCGAGCCGGCGAGACCATCGAATTGGTCAGCGTAGCGCCGGCTCGCTTTTTTCGCAGGAATTTCAGGCAGAAAGTTTACGCAAGAACATGATCTGACGCAGGATGCAGTTTTGCATAGGCGGTGAATGACCACGATTGTCATTTGTTGGGCAAGCGGACGATTCCGTCCCAATTAGGAGGCGCTTGCCGCGAGTGCTGCATGATGTGGTGCAACAGGAAGTCTTGTGCCCGATCGGTCGCAGGCATGTTGTGCAGGGAGCGAAACGCCTCTTCCCACCGGCCGTCTGTGAAGTGTTCCACACCGGCTTCGAACTGCCGCAGATGCGCATCGGTCAGCGACGGATCATCCGCGGCGGAGGGCAGTAGCTCGCTGACGACCACCGGGGTTTCGAGTCCATACGGGAGAACGCGGGCGAGTTTCCGCAACCGCCCCTGAGTGATGGGCATCCTGGCTCGCACAATCTTCGCGGCGGCTTCATCCAGGAGAATCGGGGCCCGTAGCAGTTTGGTCATACTTTCGAGACGATGCGCCAGATTCACAACGGGACCGAAGACGGTCACTTTGACTTGCTCTTCCGTGCCGATTTTCCCGGCGACCGCGCGGCCGTAAGCGATGCCGATGCCCATCGAGAAATCGGCCAGCGGGTGGTCCTTTTGCGCCGCGGCTCGTTCAAACGCGGCGCGAATCCCTAACGCCGCCGCCCCGGCCTGCACGACGGCATCGGGCGACGGAAATGGCCAACCCCAGAAGCCTAGTGCTGCGTCGCCCTGAAAGTCCCCCGTGACGCCGCCATGCAGCAATATCTGCTGCGTCATCACCCCCAGCGCCCGGCTCACACGGTCGAGCAAACCGATCAGATTATCCCCTTCCCGTTCGGCTCGCTGACTGAACCCGCGCAGATCGCAGAACAGCACGGCGACATCGCATTCCGTGGGCTCAAGAAGTGTCGTGTCGAGATTGTCTCCCAGGGCCGCAAGAATCGGGGGCGCGAAGAACTGCCGTAACCCGGCTTTCTGCCGTTCCAGCCGGCGCGACTTCACGACGGCGGCGATGATTTCTGCCACCAGCTCGGTGAATTTCACGTCAGCTTCAAGCTGCGCTCCTTCGGAGAGCGTCATCCCCGGCACAAATGTCTGCCCCATCCGGCCGGTGATGTACAGCCCCGTGGGTGCGTCGCCGAGACCGTCCACGGGCGTGCAAAACGCCCAGTCGAACTCTGCCGCGAGGGTCGGCTGGGTCTCGTTGGATTCGTTAGCGTTCCACACATACAGCACACTGTGGCGATGCTTTTCCAGGGCTTCGAAGACAAGCCGCCGGCTCGGCCGGACATCGACACCCGTGCGGGACCGCCGCTCGGCATGGCGGATGCCCACGCTGTCGGCTCCGGTCAAGTGCACGATCGCAACCGCATCGGCGTGCACCACGCCTTTCAACAGGAGCAGGCAGAGCCGCTCGTTCAGTTCGACATCGCTTTGCGCACCGGCGATGACATGCGGCAGGTTCGTGAGCACCGCCAGACGGTTCTCCGGATCCTGATACCGCACCTGTGCCAGCTGCGAGGGATCAAACGCATGTTCTTCGACCGGCGTCTGCGCGGCTTCCTGACCAGTCACTTCCAGCCGGAAGGTGGTCGAGCCGAGGACAAAATGCGTCCCGGCCTTCATGACACACTGATCAACGGTCTCACCGTCAAAAAACAACGGGTTAACGGTGCCCGCGAGGCGCTGCACATCCACGGTTTCGTCATGCACGACGAGTTGCACGTGCCGACGGGAGATCAGCGGGTCCCAGGGAATCGTGATGGCGACCTCGGGGTCGCGGCCGAGCAACGGACGCTCGCCGGTGCGCAGGATGCTTCGCAGTCGCTGGCGCAGCTCTGGTCCCTGGGCCACCAGTTCAAGCACTTTCGGTGACCTTTCCCGTCAGCGTCTGCGGCGAAGCCGTGCCGCTCGCGCGGCGCCACCGCAACAACCAGCGCTGCCCGCGTTCGTTCATCAGGACCACGATCATCCACCAGCAACCAGCAACCACACCGCAGACGAGCAGGATGCCGCCAATGCCAGTCCACACCAGCCGCGTCCGTAAGTTCTCGACAGGTCTTAACACCGGCTCACGCGGTTCCTGCACAATCGCCATCCAGCCCGTCAGGCCGACAGGACTGAAGGCCGCCAGCCATTCCTCGCTGTATCTCTGTGAGACTTGTCCGACGGGGTCATGGTAATCGTCAAGACGATCAGCATTTTCAGAAGCCTTCGCTTCGACACCAGGCATCAACTGCCGGGCCGCATCAATCACGCGCTGCTCCACCGTCAAGGATTTCACGGGTGCCTCGATCGTCGCCAGGTTCTCGTCCGTCATCCACTCATGAGCCACGAGACTCCAAGTGCGAGTGTCGAGCAGTGCCATCGTCCGGCCGGTGGACGCCGTTTCTTTCCTCAAGCTGCTGTTGTAATCGTCCAGCAGTTCGCTCAGCCACAACGTTCGCGCAAGGACGCCAATGACGACAGGGGACTCGTCATCACCCTCATCACTCGCTTCAAAAATGGGAACGGAGATCGCTACGACATACAATTCCGACGTAGTGCTGAGATATGGCACCGAAACGTGCGGCGTCCGCAACGGCGGCAATTCCGCCGGGCAATCTGCGGTGAAACCATCGAAATTCTGGCCGTGAAAGTAATCGCGGCAGGCGTACTGCTCGTCGATAGAACTCTCGCTGAACGGCGACCGCCAGCGCTGAAAACCGCGAACGTCCTGCAAGAACCAGCTCGCATCTTTAGCCCGACCGGCGACGGCAATCCGGTCGCGAATCGGTTTCAACCGACGTTCCAGCACCTCAAACAGTGGAAGGCGTTCCGACAACGGCTTATCCAGATGCTCGGCGATGGTCTTGCGGACTTCCTCATCATTGGCGAGTGTGAGCAGTTCATCGAGCCGCCGCTGCAATTCCTGGTCGAGCGCCGTGCTCAACAGGTTTGCTGATAGGGCGTCGCTTTCTAATGCCCGCCGCACAATGTTGGAGCGTGACGTCGTCACCGCGTCGCGCAAGGCATCCAAAGCGAAAGGCAGCAGCGAAAGCGTCAACAGGAACGGCAGCACGAGTCCCATGACGATGAGGGGTCGTCGCGCACGTTGGCGTTCTCGCGCGATCAGTCGATCCAAGACGGCTTGCGCGTTTGAAAATCGTCGTTGCGGATCGATCGCGAGGCAATGATCAACGATATCCGCGAGGAGACCGTCGACGCCGGACATCTGCCGATGCTTTGTCGGCCGCGGATGCGTGGTGACGATCTGGCGATACATCGCGAGCCGGGCTTCGAGATTTGGTAGCTGCTGCAGTTCGCGCTCCGCCGCCTCGGTCCGGTAGGGCGGTTCTCCACACAGCATGTGATACAGCAACGCTCCGAGCGCGTAGACATCCCAGCGCGCGTCCGGAACGGCTTTCAAATCGGCTTGCTCGGGGGCCATGTAGAACAGTGTGCCCAACGCCGGGCGGTCTTCTTCCAGCAACCGCGATTGGCCGAAATCGCATAGCCGCGGCTCCCAATCGGCGTCGAGCAACACGTTCGCTGGCTTCAGATCGCAGTGCAGAATGCCGCTGCCGTGGGCGTGTACCAGCGCCTGTGACACGCGGGTCGCCATCCGCACGGCTTCCGGAACCGCTAGCGGACCCTGCTCCAGCTTCTGCGCCAGCGAGCCGTTTTCGAGGTATTCCATCACATAGTACGGCGGATCGTGATCCCAGCCGACCGCCACCAGTCGCACAATATGGCGCGAAGTGTACAGCGTCGCGAGCTTTTCCACTTCGCGGCTCAGGAGGTTCCAGTCCACGCCGCGGCGATGAAGATAAAACTTGATGGCGACATGCTTGCCGGTGTTCTGCTCGCGCGCGAGCCATACAGAACCGTATTTGCCCGAGCCCACCCGCCGGACGATCTGATAGCCGGGGACGACAGCGGGCGGCGCTTCGCCGGGCAATGACATCGCCGCCGCGAATTGCCGGGCATCTTCATCCTGTTGCAGCGTCTCTGTCAGCGTCACGAAGTTTGCACGCTCCTCCCTGCGGGTGCCGCCCCTCATCTGGTCTTGTAGGGCAGGCTCCGGCCCGCCGTCAACTGTGCCGCGACTGCTCTAAGCTAAGGGCCACGTTGAAATGATGACACCGCCGCGGCATTTGCGTTGCCCACAGCCTGACCGGGCTCAACGCGCAACAGCGTGATCGGACCCAGGGGTGTCCACGTCAGCGGAAACGGCAACGGTGGCACGAGCAATGTATCGCCACGATGAAGACGACGTTCATAGCCATCGCCGCTCACCACTGCTTCGCCGTCCACCAGAATCCAGACGGAGAGCGAACGCTGCAAGACGGTCGCGGCGGTTTCCAGCCGGTACCGCTTCCATTGAAAATAGTCGCAGGAAATCAGCAGTTCGCCGCGCCATCCGCTTTCGTCGGCATCAAGCGGCAGCGGCGGTGTGGGATCAACCGGACCGGCGGCCCAGTCAATCGCGGTGAGGGATTCGTCGTGATGCAACGGCCGCGGACGACCGTCAAGCCCCACCCGGTTCCAGTCGAACAGGCGGTATGTCGCATCACTCGTCTGCTGGACTTCCACCATCAGCACGCCCCCGCCGACGGCGTGCACCGTTCCCGCGGGAACGAAAATGCAGTCGCCCGGCCGCGGAACAAACGAGTGTAGACAGTCGGCCAGCGTGCCCTCGGCAATCCGCTCGGTCACTTCGCCAAGCGTCACCCCGGCCCGGAATCCCGCGTAAATGCGCGCCGTTGGTTCGGCGTCCAGGACGACCCAGGCTTCCGTTTTGCCGCCGTCGCGATTGGCGAAGCGCATCGCCAGTTCATCTGTCGGATGGACCTGAACTGACAGGAATTCGTGGCAATCCAGATACTTGATCAGCCACGGGAACATCGCTGGGGAACGCTCGCCCCACCATTCGGTGCGATGCTGCGCCCACAACCGGCTGAGCGTCTCGCCAGCGAGATAGCCCTCGGCAACAATGCTGTCATGTAACGGATGCGCGCTGAGTTCCCACGACTCGCCGTAACGTCCCAGGGGCAGATCACGCCGGAAACACCGCGCGAAGCGTCGATCGCCCCACGGCTGCGGCCGCAGGTAGGGTTTGAACAGGAGCGGTGTGGAAGCCGAATTCTTCATACCGGATTCATCAGAACCAAAACCTGCGGGAGAGTGCCGCTGACACACACTTCAGGGTTGATGGGGCGGTGATTCCGGTGGACCATGCGCGGGAACTTCCAGATCGAGCCGCATCGCGTGACACCATTCGCGGAAGCCAAGCTTGCTGTACCACGGAACGAGCTGCGGGTTGCAGTCGAGGATCAGCTTGTAACAGCGTTCCCGACGGCACACCTCGATCAGGTGGTGAATCAGCGCCTGACCGATCCCCTGTCCCTGATAGTTAGGATCGACCGCCACATCTTCGACATGACCGACGCGACCACCGTTGTGGATGAATTTCGTTTCCAGCAGCAGCGATGCCGTTCCAATGATTCGCTCCCCGGCGACCGCGACGAAGGTGGCCACGCCGAAGCGGAGACGGCTGCGAAAAATCTCCATCGCCTCTTCGTCG
>DASRYX010000076.1:0-1720 GCA_035686985.1 Planctomycetaceae bacterium
GTTCATCGACCGACACGCCGTCGTCATGACCCCGTTCCACCATAAACGGCCGCGGCGTCATCAGGTAGCTCAGCTCGGCATAGTTCGCCACATGGCCCATGTTCCATTCGAAGATTTCGTACTCGTTCGTGAACAGATAACTCATTGGCAGATCGATCGTCGCATTCTTGTAGATCCATTCGTTGTAATCCGCCGAACAGATTGACAGGCAGTAATCCGTCAGCAGCGGCGGCACACGCACCGCGGTTTTGCCACCGTAAGAGAGGCCGTAAAACGCGAGTCGCTGTGGGTCAACGTTCGGTAAGGTTTTGAGCCAATCCAGCGTGACCTGATGTTGCGGGAGAATGTAACTGAACAGCGAGCGGCCGAGCGGATTGGACTTGCGCTGTAGTGTGCGGAACCGGTCTTTGCCGCGATACGGATTCTGCGGGGCGTACGTGATGAAGCCGCGTTTGGCCAGTTCCGCTGCGAAGCCCTTGTAGTAGGGATAGCCGGCAGACCCGGGACCGCTGATCGTGTCCATCGGCACGCCTTCCAGACCGTGCTGGCAGACCACCACCGTGCGTTTTTCACCCGCCTTAAGATCGGCGGGCAACAGCAGGATTCCCGCGGCGATCACATCGGGGAAGACATCGAGCACGACTTCGTAACCGTGATAGTCCGGCGTTTCCAGGATTTTTCGGGTTCGTGGTGATGGCGTGACGGGCTTCTGCGGCAGACGACCAATCAACTCATCCCAGACGAGGTCACGATACTTGCCGGCGGACGCGGTCCACTTCTCCACGCTGGTCCTGTCCGCCCCGGCCCAGAGTTTATCGCGGGTCTTGAAGGAGAGATGCAGGATGCGTTGCGTGTGGGCAACCAGTTCGTTCATTTGCCGAAGTTGCCGGGCGTCGTGATCCACCGATGCGTCGAGCTTCACGGGCTCGGATTCGCCGACGTCTTCCTGTTTGACACCGAGACCCTTAAGGAACGCTGCCAAGGCCGGTTTAGAACCGGCATCGCCATTCGGCGTCTGGTCTACCAGCGTAACGTTTTCTTCCGCTTTCAATCCCGCATAGATCGGCGATAAGCGCACATATTCGTTGCGAACGGCGTCAATTGCCGCCGTTTGGATCTTGCCCGGAGCAGCCCCTCCGCGGCGGCCTTGTTTCACTGGCAATGGCGTCACAACTTCCGGAACCTTGGCGGCTTCAATGACCAGAGGCCGCGGGGCAATCATCGCCGCGATTTCTGCATCACCGAATTCGCCGAGCAATCGCCAGACGTTGCGATCGATCGGTTCTTCCCACACGCCTTCGCGCGGCTGGAAATAACCGGCGACCCAAGTGGCATCAATGCGCGAATCCAGCGCCGCCGCGTGCAGGGCCAGCAGGCCACCGTCGCCCACACCCGCCACGCCGATCGGCAGGTTCTGTTGTAGATCTTTATTGAATGCTTCAAGGGCATCGACGGCGGCGAGCACCTTCTGCACTTCATAACCGATGATATGCCGGCCGACTTCGAAGGCCTGCCGGTAGACCCACTCGCGATGTGACTGATTGGTCAGCGCGACGTCGGGATTGCCCGCGTGCGTGTCATCCCGACTGAGCAACGTCGGAATCACCACCAGCAGCCCTTGTTCGACCAGTGATCGCGCGAGTGGACACGCTTCGGGATGCGTCGGATCGGCCCCGCAGAACACTTCCGGGGACCACGTGGCATCGGGGATCGCGACGAC
>DASRYX010000077.1:0-5181 GCA_035686985.1 Planctomycetaceae bacterium
CGTTCGCGGGGATCGGGAATCCGATCATCGTGCAGATTGACTGGGACGCCGGGAAAGACGCGGTCACGCATCTGACCAAAGGGAAGATCAACGGCGTGGTGTGGGGCCTCGCGATGCATCCCGAGGGATTCGTTATCGGGGCCCTCGGGGGCCAGGCGGGCGGCCAGCTTTATTTCTGGAAGCCGGACCAGGCCGACGAATTCCACACGTTCAATCTCGGGAACTCGGCGCGCGATCTGTCATTGCATCCTGATGGTCTGCGCCTGGCGACAGCGCATCACGATGGCAATGTCCGGATCAGCCTCATGGCTCCCAAGCCCGCGTGATCACTGTGGAGCTAGGAATGGTCCGACTGGTCCAACCGGTGTTGCCGGGGCGAACTGCGGAGCGGTCACGACCGGCGGCGTTGCATATTGTGGGGCCGGTGTGAAGTTCAGCTGGTTGGTCGGCGCGTAGTAGATCGGCGGTGCCATCATCGCCGGCGACGGATTCGCATAGCCCGCGGGCAGCACCGACGGTTGCAGCTGCGGCTGCGGGAACGCCGGTTGTGTAGGCGTTGGCACTGGCACCTGTCCGCCGTTGCTGCGCGACAGCTTCAGCATCGTGGCCTGATCATGGTAGCGATGCCAGAACTGCTGCGAATACGGCATCGTCGGCGACATGCCCCAGCCGGCGGACGTCTGTGACTGCGACATCACGTCCTTATAGTTGTACGGCCGGAAGAAGACGTGGCCGCCGTACGCCGGGATTTCCTGGAAGTAGCCGTGGACCCAGTTCTGCTGGCTGTCGAACGGGTACCGCTGCTCGAACTGCCCTTCGAACCCGTACTGGTTGTAGGCGTTCTGCAACGGCGCGGCGTTGGGCGTCTCCGAGGGGCTGGGCTGGCCGACTTGCAGAGCCAGACTCAATGCGACCGTCACTAATTCGCCCGCCATGGCATCCCCCCCGACGTGACACTGCTGACCGAAGACTGAAACTTGAGCGCATTCTCGGCGCGTTCGTCAACTTGGTATCGACCGGCGCTGCAGACTTCGTCCGAGTTTCTCTCGGGACAGGTTGGAAATCGCCCAAATCCCCAATCCTCACCGCCGTCAAACTGCCGTAGCGAAATTCGACATCAGCACCAAGCGTTACCGGCGCGAGGGTCACGCGTCGGGTAAGTTTGCCTCAGCAGCCTGATCGAGGCCGCAGGATATTGGTGTGATCAACGGGTCGCTGTTGCGGCCGGAGGTTGGATTGAGATGAGAAGTGGGGCGTTCCTCGCGGCACTGGCATGGGCGATCTTTTCAGTAACCATCGCCACGGCACAGGATTATCTGCCGCCGAATCCGGGGGCGTACAACTATAACGGGGGGACGTATGCGCCCGGCGTCGCGGCGCCGTATGCATCGCCTTCGATCACGGGCGCTTACGGATACGGGAACGGCTACGGATACAATCGTCCTCAAGGGTACACGGCGACTGGAATGGGACCCGCTGCGGGCGTCGGACCGTTCTGGGCTCCAGGCGGCTATGAGGCGCGGATCGGCTCACCGTACCTGTACCATGATCCGAACGGTGGTCAGTTCGTCGTGACCGGAAACCCGTACTCCGATCACTACGGACCCGGATTCCACCGTAGTCAGCTGCACGGCCATTATCGCTTCCCGTACTACAACTATCGGGCCCCGTGGTACTACCCCGGTCGAGCCGTCTATAACCGGGACACCAACCTGCACTGGTAGGTCTGCGGTGAAATCTCTGATTGCAGCAAGCCCCGCGCGACAGCGTCTGGGGCTTGTTGTATTTCCGGAGGCAGAACAGCGCCCGATTTCAACAAGATCAGTCGAACTCCGGCAGGAAATGTCGATTGAACAGAAGCGTTGGCAAACTTTGCGGGCGGTGACACTCATGCCGGGTATGCGGGTCTGAATGCGACGGTTTCCAATGGACTCGTTCTGACGGCTGTACCGATAAATCGAGGCGAGGTGTCTTTGTCGACAGGCTTGGGGACCGGTGTACGCCGAGAACAGCCTGTTGGTGACCGGCCCCTCGATACCATCGTGGATCGTGAAACGGCACCGGATGTTCCGTTTCATGGAGGCGTTTTCAAGACGACCGCGATGGTGTCGCTTCAGGCTTGCTCGACCGATGGATCGTGAGGAGCCCCTTCGAATGGTGCCAATTGTGAGTTTCCTGCCACGCCGCACTCGGGTCGGCGTCCCGGCCGGTAGGAAGACGCGCCAAGTCCTGCTGGGGCTGCTGGTGACGGGAAACTGGGTCGCGATCTGTGCCGCCCAGTCGTTCCCGCAAGGCATACCCAATCAATACGGGTATCCCCCACAGAATGGAATGACGGCTCCGAGTTCTGGAATTGCACCGATCTCTCCTGCGGCGATGATGGCCCCGCCGTCCGTTCCCACTCCGTCCATGGTGGCCCCCGCTTACGGCCACGTGATGGAAGCCCCGGGACTGTCCGCCCGCCCGGTCAGCATGATCCAGCCCGTGCAGAACACCGCGGATTCCGCCCGGTTGATGCATGAGGTCATCGAAGCGATGCCCAAGCATCAGGATGACCTGGAACTGATCGAACGCCGCAGCCAGTTGATGATCACTCGGGCGAATCTCGTCCGGTATGCGATTGCCGATCCTGGAATCGTTGATCTGATTCAATTCAGCCCGAAGGAGTTCTCGCTGCTCGGCGGATCGCGCGGCTCGACAACGCTGCACCTGTGGTTTGAAGGTCACACCGATCCGGTGATCTATCTGGTCAAGACGATCCGCGATCCGGATCTCGACAATCAACGCCGCATCGACTATGGCCGCCTGGAAGCGAAGATCAACCGGCTGTATCCGAACAGCCAGATCTATCTGATTCCGATGTCGTTCAAGATCATCGTGCGGGGACAGGCACGCAATCAGGAAGAAGCGGCCCACATCCTCGCGACGATTCGCGGCGAAGTCATCAGCCAGGACGGCGGTCTCTTCGGGCCGCAAGCGGGTGCGGGCGGCTTCGGCGCGGCGTTGGGCGCCGGCGGCACCGGACTCGATTTCCTGTACGGGAACGGAAACGGCTTCGGCTCGAGCTTCATCATCAACGAAATTCGCATCCCGGGCGAATTCCAGATTAACCTGCGGGTGCGGCTCGCAGAACTCAATCGCTCAGCGGCCCGGAATATGGGGATCGACTGGAACGTGCTGTTCAACGACAGCCGTCACCTGATCACGTCGTCCATGGGGGGCGTGCCGTCCACGTTGGGCGGGGTCTTCGAGAACGGCGAAATCGGCGTGTTCCTGAACTGGCTCGCCTCGAACGGCACCGCGAAAATCCTCGTGGAACCACAACTGACGGTCATCAGCGGTCGTTCGGCCCGCTTGCTCGCCGGGGGTGAATTTGCCGTCCCGACGACCGTCGGCATCGGCGGTGCGGCGGGAACGACCACATCCTTCCGCGGCTACGGCACGTCGCTGCAGGTCACGCCGACGGTTGAAGACCGCGACATGATCCGCATCAGCACGCTCGCCGAATACAGCGATCTCGATACGGCCAATTCCGTCGGCGGGATCCCCGGCACACAGTCGCGACGGATTGAAACCGTCGTGGAAATGCGTGAAGGGCAAACGCTCGCCCTCGCCGGTCTGCTTTCACACAAACAGATGACGATCCAGACCCGGATCCCTTATCTCGGCGATATCCCCAAGATCGGTCCGTGGCTGTTCTCGTCGAAGCGGTCCTCGCAGGAAGAGAACGAATTGCTGATTCTGATCACGCCGGAAATTGTCCGACCGATGGATGCCCACGAAGTGCCGCCGATGCCGGGCTTCGAAGTCACGCATCCGATGGATCATGAGTTCTACAAGTACAATATGACCGAAGGGATGCCCGACCCGAACTACTCTCAACTGCCCCCGTATGGCAGCGGCAGCAAGGGGACGAACGTCGGTTACCAGCACTTCAATCCGGGTCCGGCGGGATCGATGTACTCGCCGGTGCCGACGAATCCGAACGGAACGGGATTCTCGACGCCGGGATCACCGACGCCGATTCCCAACGGGATGCCGTCGGGTCCGGCGACCGCCGTGCCGATGGGACCGACCCCGCCACCGACGGACCGCCGCCAACCGATGAACAGCGGGGCGATGCTGCCCAACGCCGGTCCGAACGGTGCGGCCCAGGCGGGATACACCGCGCCGACCCGTCCGTCGCAAACGATTATGCCGACGAACGGCACAGCAACGGCGCCGGCCAGCCGAAACGCGGCGCGAGCCTACCGTGACCAGGCAGCCTCGAACCGATACTAGAACAGGTAACCCGATCGCGGGGCCGTCGAGCGGCATGACTACGATCGCCAACCGTTGCAGAGATCTGATCTCGGCGACGTTCACGAGGGGGACAGGATGTTCCGGATCACGCGCCACGGGCTCGCTTACAGCCTGCTGCTGGGATTGGCTCTGTCAGCGACAGGGTGTGCGACCACCGGCATGGGGAACTGCAACAGCTGCGACACCGGCTGCAGCTCGTGCTCAACCAAGTCGAAGCTCTTCAAAAAGCAGGACTGCGATTCCTGCGATATGGGGAGCTGCGACACGGGATGTAGCTCGTGCTCATCGAAGTCGAAGCTCTTCAAGAAACAGGACTGCGACTCCTGCGGCGACATGAGTTGCAACGAGTGCGGCAAGAAGTCGCTGTTCTCCAAGAAGGATAAAGGCTGCGACTCGTGCAACAGCGGTTGCGATAAGAAGTCCGGCTTCGGTTGCTGCGGGCTGTGCGGCAGCAGTTGCTGCAATCACCGTTCATTGGCGATCCCGGAACAGTATCCGGTCGGTGCAGTCGAGCGGTCACACTTCCATCAGATGCAGACGAACGGTGAAGCCGCGGACTTCATCCTGCATCGCAAGGACTTTGTGCTCTCCTCGGCGGAACTCACGCCGGATGGGAAAGACAAGATTCTGGAGATCGCGGCGCGGATGCGGAGCGCCCCGTTCCCGGTGATTGTGGAACGCTCGGAGAACAACTCGGATCCGGAACTTGACGCTCACCGCCGATCGCTGGTCGCGCAGATTCTGACCGACTGCGGCAATCCGGATGCGAACAACCGCACGTTCGTCTCGCCGGCGTACGGTCTCGGCAAGCATGCCCTCGATGGTTCGCCGGAATTCTACCAGCACATCTACCAAGGCGGGTCCAACAACAACCAAGGC
>DASRYX010000078.1:0-9582 GCA_035686985.1 Planctomycetaceae bacterium
GTGGGGACTTCCCGGCGAATCTCGAGCGCGACGCGGAGACTCTCGCCGGCCGCAACAGTCACCTCTTTCCGGGCGACCGAGTATTCAAAGCCGCGACCGGCATACACAGTGTATTGACCGGCCGGCAGTTGCAGACGCGCCTGACCATTGGCGAGATAAGCCACGCCGGTACGCGTGGCGATGGTGGGCGACGAAGACGTTCCAGTCACGACAAGCGCACCGTTGCGGTCGACGATCGTGATCCGACACGGAAGGCCGGACTGGGTGTCAGCATCGCGGACATCCAATTCCAGCGCGGTTTCGGTGAGCACATCCCGTAACGGTTGCGCTTCCAGGCGGATTGAACCGACGCGGATGTCATCCGACAGTGCGGCATCGGCCGACGCCGCGGTGATCTGCAGGCGATTCTTGCCACTCCGTAAAACTTTCGCGGCGACCGAGAATGCAGCCCACATGTGGTTTTCGTCTCGCGTCAGTTCGCCCAATTTCTGATCGTTGAGCCGCACGTGCCAGACTTGCTTCACGTCCTGCTGCCTCAAGAGCAGCGTGATCTCGCCAGGATTGTCCTCGGCGGTAAACGTCAGATCGAGATTCGCAGCGGATGCGTTCTCGGGGAATTCGAGCCATTCGTGAGCGGGGCCGCTGCGCAGATGCCGCAACTCGGGCAGCAACGTCGTGGAGGAGAGCGTGTCCTTTTCGGCTTCCGCAAACACGATCAGCTTCTTGCCGCGATGGATGCCGACCAATCCCCCGGTTTTCGGATCGGCCGCGAAGCCCTGACCAGTGAAGGGGACGCGATCGGAGCCGGCGTATTCCAGAACTGTCCCAGTATCCGGCAATCGCACTCGGAACAGGATGGGGTCATCGTGACCGGTGACCAGTAACTCATCACCCCACCAGATTCCGCCCGACAGACTATGGCGACCCAGTTTGCCAATCAGCTCCGGCGGATAAGTCCAGCGGCGGAGTTCTTTCCAATCGGTATCGAACTCGACGAGAAATGTCTGGCCGTTGTCCGCCCCGTAGCGGGCAAAGTTGCACCACCAGTGGCTTCGATACTGGACCGCCCACGTCAGGCTTCCGCCGAAGCTGCCGAAGTCATGAAACGTGGTGAGCTGCATTGTTGCGAGATCGAGACCCTTGATCTCGCTTCGCTCAGGCGCTTTCGGATAATTCGAATGGGCACAATACAACTTGCCGTCGGCGAGGAATCCACTGTTGAGATGTTCGGCGGCACCGGAGCTGACAGCTAAGCGGCGGCCCGTTTCGCGATCGTAGCGGGCGATCATGGCGTTCGAGATCGCATAAAAGGACTCGCTGTCCGCCGCAGCCGCTTGATGCGCTTCCGCTGCGGGGAACGCGCGGACCTGTGTCCATTCAGCGCTCGTGCCGTCCGTCACGAACATCATTAAACAGACAAGCAGGCAAGACCCGATGAAGCGCGCGAGTGTCATGAAAGATCCTGTGCGAAATGGCGATGCATTTGCATGACAGTCTAACTACTGGATAAGTGACCGAAATACGTCTGAGATGAGAGTTTTTGATCGATCGGAGTACAGGCTGGTTGGTTTTCGATCGTCGCTCCTGGTTGCTTTTCGTTCATGCGGAGAAAGTGAGTAGTTTTCCCCAGCCAACTACGTTTATGTTGGTAGGCAACAGTCGATCGTGGTGTCGAGAGGACGCGCCCGCAACGACTTGATGGTAGAAGTGTTCGAGATGATTCTGGCCGATTTGAAAGAGCGAACTAAGACGCTGCACGCCCAAACGGAGTTGGCGTTCGCGCTGGACCAACGACTGGCGACACGCGATTCGTATGTCGCGCTGCTGTCGCGCATGCTCGGCTTTTACGCGCCGCTGGAACCTCGGATGCCCGATGCCGTCGGTGCGCGCGAACTGGGCTTCGATCTGCAGGAGCGCGAAAAGACATCGTTGCTGCGCGCGGACCTGTCCGCGCTAGGGTTGAGTCCCGCCGAGATCGCGGCCATCCCCAATTGTTCCCGCCTCCCGCAGATCCCAAGAGTCGCGAACCTCTTTGGATGCCTGTACGTGCTCGAAGGCTCGACACTCGGCGGGCAGATCATTCGCCGGGAAGTGCATCGCCGTCTAGGATTCACAGCGGACAATGGCTGCGCGTTTTTCGCCGGCTATCACGACAAGACGGCGGAAGCGTGGCGAGAGTTCGGGGAGGCTCTCACCCGGTATTCCGTCGGGCATCCGCAGGAGCAGGAGCAGATCGTGGGCACGGCCGCCGAAACCTTCCAGCGCTTCGAGGAATGGGTGGCATGCTGACTCAGTCGGGCCCGGGTCAGGCGGCAGACGTCGATCTCGCAAACTGCGAGCGCGAACCCATTCGCATTCCGGGCAGTATTCAGCCCCATGGCGTGCTGCTCGTCCTTGATCCGGCCAGCCACGTCGTCTTGCAGGCGAGCGATAACGCGAGTCGTTTGCTGATGGACGGGCGAGTCGATCCGCTGGGGAAACCGCTCGCGCAGCTTCTTTCCGAGAGCATTGTCCGCACGTTGGTTCCTCGGTTCGATAAAGTCCCGAGCAACGCTCATCCGTTGTTCCTGCACACCGTCAATGTTGGCGACCGCGACTTCGATGTCGTCGGCCACCGATCGGAAGCCGGGCTGATTCTGGAACTGGAGACGGTCACGCCCGATTCTACGAACTCGTCGAGTGATCTGCACCTCGAATTTGACATCTTCTCCCAGCAGGCGGAAGCCGTCACGTCCGTTCCCGAACTGTGTCAGCAGATGGCCAAAACCGTTCGGCGGATCACGGGGTTCGACCGCGTCCTGGTTTACCAGTTCGACGATCAGTGGAACGGCATGGTGGTCGGCGAAGATGGCAACGGTCGTCTTCCGACCTATCTGCACCACCGCTTTCCCGCCTCCGACATCCCCGCTCAGGCCCGCGAACTGTATCGCCTGAACCGGATCCGCATTATTCCCGACGCCGGTTACCAGCCGGTGCCCGTGTTGCCGCCAAAGACTCCCGGCAGGGATCGTGTGCTCGACCTGACGTACTCGACGCTGCGCAGCGTCTCACCGATTCACGTCGAATACATGCGGAACATGGAAACGATGTCGTCGATGTCGATTTCGATTCTGCGTGCGGGGAAGCTGTGGGGCTTGATCTCGTGCCATCATCACGAGCCGCGGATGGCCGCGGTAGCGCAACGTACGACGTGTGATCTCATCGCCCGCGCGTTCGCCTTGCGGTTGTCCGCCGTCGAGCAAGCCGGCCGTTACGAACGCCGGATTGCCGTCCGCTCGACCTACTCGAAGCTGCTGGCCGCAATGGCCGACCAGGGAGACTATATCGCGGTTCTCGCGGAGAATTCCGCAGACGTGCTCGCTGCCGCTGCGGCGGAAGGCGTGGCCGTGCTGACCGAAGAGTCCTGCACGATGTTCGGCAAAACTCCGGCCGAAAACGAAGTCCGCGAGTTAGCCGACTGGCTATTCCGGACGGTGAAACAGGATGTCTTCTCGACGGACTCACTCTCGCTGGTCAAGCCGGACAGTGCGCAATTAGCCGGAATCGCCAGCGGTCTGATCGCGGTCTCGGTGTCGAAGCTTCATCCCAGTTACGTGATGTGGTTCCGGCCGGAAGTCGTCCAGACCATTCAATGGGGCGGCGATCCGCATAAGCCGGTCACCACGGAGGACGGTCAGGTCCGTCTGCATCCGCGAAAGTCGTTTGAAACGTGGAAAGAGACCGTCCGCGAGAAGTCGTTGCCGTGGGAAGACAGCGAGATTGAGATCGCGACGGACCTGCGGAATGCGATCGTCGGAATTGTTCTGCGACGAGCGGAAGAACTCGCGGAACTCAATGATGAACTGACCCGCAGCAATAAGGAACTGGAAGCGTTTTCCTATTCGGTCAGCCATGATCTTCGCGCACCGCTACGGCACATCGTCGGGTACGCCGAGATGCTTCGTGAGTCTCTCGGTGAACGCCTGGATGCCAAGGGTGATCGCTGCATCGGGATCATCATCGAGTCGTGCGAGTACGCCGGCAAACTCGTGGACAAACTGCTCAGCTATTCCCGGCTCGGTCGTTCGGAGCTGCAGTGGAGCCAGATCGATCTTCCCATGCTCGTGGAGGAAGTCCGAAAGGACGTCATGCGGGACGCATCGGGCCGCACGATCACCTGGAAGATTGGCAAGCTTCCGTGCGTCACGGGAGACCTGATGATGCTGCGGATGGCTGTTCGCGATCTTCTCGCCAACGCCGTCAAGTACACCCGGCGGCGGGATGAAGCGGTGATCGAAATGGATTGCCGCGATGACGGAGATGCGTGGATCTTCTTCGTCAAGGACAATGGTGTTGGTTTTGATATGAAGTATACGGACAAACTGTTTGGTGTCTTCCAGCGGCTGCATCGCTGGGAAGACTATGAAGGGACGGGGATTGGTCTGGCCAATGTCCGTCGGGTGATTGAACGTCATGGCGGGCGCACGTGGGCCGAGGGACAGGAGGGCGTGGGAGCCACGTTCTTCTTTTCGTTACCCAAGCCGCCGAAATCTGAGAAGGAAGGTTGAGAGGGACGAATCGTGCTGAAACCAATCTTGTTGATAGAAGACAATCCGAAAGATCTGGAACTGACGCTGCTGGCGTTGGATAAGAGCAACCTTGCAAACGAAGTCGTGACGATGCGCGATGGTGCCGAGGCGCTCGACTATCTCTTTCGGCAGGGGGCGTACCGCGATCGCACGCCGGGCAACCCCGCCGTGGTCTTGCTCGACCTGAAGTTGCCGAAAGTGGATGGCATCCAGGTTCTCGAGAGAATCAAGGCCGACGAATCGTTGCAGGCGGTGCCGGTGGTGATGCTGACGACCTCCCGCGAAGAAAAGGATTTGGTCCATAGTTATCAGCTGGGTGTGAATGCGTACGTGGTGAAGCCCGTCGCATTCAAGGAGTTCATTCAGGCGATCCAGGATCTGGGCATCTTCTGGGCCGTGCTGAATGAGCCACCTCCCGGTTCGATCAAACCCGAAAAGCGTTCGTGAGAATTGTGTCATGATCTGGAAGTTCTCTATGCCCGCGACGATCTCGATTCTCCATCTCGAAGACAGTCTGCTCGATGCGGAGTTCGTCCGCGACCGGCTCGCACGCGCCGGTCTGGAAACTCAGATCGATCATGTGGTCGAGCAGAAGACGTTTGTGGATCGGCTGAAGTCCCGCTCCTACGACATTATTCTGTCCGATTACCGGGTGCCGACCTTTGAAGGACTGGAAGCCCTCGACTTCGCCCGCGAGCTGCAGCCGCGCACACCGTTCATCTTTATCTCCGGCACCATGGGCGAAGAGCTCGCCGTGGAGACGTTGCGTCGCGGCGCGACCGATTACGTCCTGAAAGAGCGTCTGGTTCGCCTCCCTAGTGCCGTTGAACGTGCTCTCAACGAGTCCAAAAAACGGAGTGAACTGCGGGAAGCCGAATCGGCCCTGGCCGAAAGCGAAGGTCGCTTTCGACAACTCGCGAACACGATTCCGAACCTCGCGTGGATGGCGAAGCCGGACGGATCGCTGTTCTGGTACAACGACCGCTGGTACGAGTACACCGGAACCACGTTCGAAGAGATGCAGGGCTGGGGATGGCAGCGGCTGCATGACCCGGAGATGCTGCCGCAGGTGATGGAGCGCTGGAAGCAAAGCCTCGCGACCGGCGAACCCTTCGAAATGGTGTTCCCGCTGCGCGGTGCCGATGGACAGTTCCGACCGTTTCTCACGCTCGTCTCGCCGCATCGCGGAGAATCAGGCGAGATTTTGTACTGGTTTGGCACCAACACCGACATCTCGACGCAAAAGCGGGCCGAAGAACAGCTGCTGCGCCTCGCCCGGCACGAAGCCCAACGAGCCGAAGTTCTGAGTCAGCTTGCGATCGCCGCGCAGACTATCAACTCGGTGCTGTCGGTCGACGGGATTCTCGATGCCGTAGCGCGTGAGGCCAGACGGATCCTGCGTGTTCAGACCGCGGTTGCGACCGTGGCGGAAACCGACCGTGAGTCCGAAACCGTCAAAGTCTCGGCGAATCCAGCCATGAATGATGCTTCATTG
Organism: Planctomycetaceae bacterium; assembly: GCA_035686985.1. Classification (GTDB taxonomy): domain Bacteria; phylum Planctomycetota; class Planctomycetia; order Planctomycetales; family Planctomycetaceae; genus DSVQ01. The sequence goes on from DASRYX010000078.1 coordinate 6,064, forward strand.
CCGGACGCTGATTCGACCCGGTCGATCGAAGCGCCGCTGCTCGGACATGGCGGGCGAGAGATCGGCTGCCTGCGCGTGAGCGGAAAGGAAGACGGAGCCTTCACCGACGAGGACCAGGCCGTGCTCGTGCAGCTGAGTGCGATCGCCGCGGTCAGCATCGAGAACGCACGGCTGTACGAATCCTTGCGCGTTCAGGATCGGCAGAAGGATGAGTTCCTGGCCACGCTCGCCCACGAGCTGCGTAATCCGCTCGCGCCCATCCGTAACTCGCTGCATATCTTGCGACTCGCAGCGAATCGCGATCTTTCGACCGAGCACGTCTGCGACATGATGGACCGCCAGGTGAACCACATGGTCCGCCTTGTCGACGACTTGCTCGAAATTTCCCGCATCACTAAAAACCGCATCGAATTGAAGCTCGAAAATGTCGAGGTTGCCGGGGTCATCCGCAGTGCCGTCGAAACCAGTCGCCCGCTGATCGATGCCGCCGGGCACAAGTTGGAAATCGATGTCCCGGCCGCGCCGCTGTTCGTCCGGGGCGATGTTGTGCGGCTTTCTCAGGTGCTCGCCAACCTGCTCAACAACGCCGCGAAATACACTCCCGACGGCGGCCGAATCTTCGTGACGGCTCAACGCGAAGGTGACCACGCGATTCTCACTGTCCGCGACACCGGCGTCGGCATTGCAAATGAAATGCTCTCCCGAGTGTTCGACATGTTCACTCAGGTGAATCGATCGGGGACGCGTGCACAAGGCGGGCTTGGGATCGGGTTGTATCTCGTGCGGAATCTGGTCCACATGCATGACGGTACGGTCGAAGCTAAAAGTGGTGGACTGGGGCAGGGGAGCGAGTTCATCATTCGTCTCCCATTGGCTCAGCAGCCGAGTTTGCCGTCAGCCAATCCGCCAGAAAAGTTGCCACTGCAGATTCCGTCCAAGCGCGTGCTGGTCGTCGATGACAATCAGGACGCGGCCAACAGCCTGGCAATGCTGCTGCGGTTCCTCGGAGCCGATGTGAAGGTCGTCTATGACGGGCGGAGTGCGCTGAAAGCCGTCGATGAGTACTCGCCCGCCGTGATCTTACTCGATCTGGGAATGCCAGAGATGGACGGTTACGAGGTGGCCAATGAGTTGCATCAACGGCCGAACTTCGGGCAGACGAAACTCATCGCCTTGACCGGCTGGGGGCAGGAAGAACACCGTCGCCGCGTGTTTTCCGCCGGGTTCGACCACCATCTCGTCAAACCGGCCGAGATCAGCGATCTGAAAGCCCTGCTGGCATCGCTGCCGAGCGAATCCGCCAGCTGATCTTTCCGCGCGGTCCGCGGAAAAGAGAAAAAAATGCATCCGGAGGGACTCGAACCCCCAACCCTCGGTTCCGAAGACCCCAAGGCAGTTTCTCCAACTCCGAATAACGACAGTAGCTTAGCTCTTCCAGCACCAGCCGAGCTGGCCGATTTGGGCACCCCATCGCCGACGGAAGAGATCAGTGCGACCGCGTGCCAACTCGGAGGTGATGAGACCGACTCTCGGATGCCCAAGTTGTCGAATTCCGATCGCTTTTGCCAGCTCACACGGCAACATGCTACTGTGCCTGAAATGGTGGCGAACTGTGGATCATCATTCGGGACGAATCACGGTTGAATCAACATTTCCAACGACTTCTGCAATGTCTCGATCATGAAGCCGCGGCGGAGACGAGTTCCCTCGTCGGAATGTCTCTTCGATCGACGGGTGCAGCTGCTGAGCAGAGCGGATGTAGTCTCGTCGGATTGGCGATTCGGGACGAAACCGTGGGCTTTGGCGGACGGGTGGTGGTGACGCTCGGCAAACGCGATCGTCGTCTTGAACTGCCGTGGACCCGCCTCAATGTGGGCAGTCCGGTGATGCTTTCGGAGGAAACTGAGACGGCGGAAGCGATGTGCCGTGGAATCGTCACACAGCGGGATCGCGAAACCGTCACAGTTGCCGTCGCGGAAGCACCCGAACCGGTTGGTGAGCGGCCGCTGTTTCGTCTGGATCTGTCGTCAGATGAAATCTCGCGCCAACGGCAGCGGGAGGCGCTGCGAAAAGCTATTGCCGCGGAGCGAGGGCCGTTGGCGATTCTGAAACGCTGTTTGTTGGGTGAAGAGCTGGCGGTCTTCGGCACGGCAAAAGCCTGGACGCCGTTATCCCCTCTGGATGACTCTCAGCGCGACGCCGTGAGCCATGCGTTGGCCGCCGAAAGCGTTGCCATCATTCATGGCCCGCCGGGGACAGGGAAGACCACGACCGTTGTCGAACTCATCCGCCAGGCCGTCCGCCGCGGTGAGCGTGTGCTCGCCTGTGCTCCCAGCAATCTGGCGGTCGACAACTTGCTGGAGCGGCTGCTCGCGGGCGGCGAACGGGCGATCCGACTCGGCCATCCAGCCCGTGTCTTACCGGAACTCCGGGAGCATACCCTCGACGTCCTCGTGGAAACGCATCCTGATCTGAAACTGGCCCGGGAATGGACGAAGGAAGCCTGGGCCCTGCGGCGTGAGGCCAGCAAGTACAAACGCACGGCTCCGCCACCGGGGGAACGACGAAATCTCCGCGCCGAGGCCAAGCAACTGCTCGATGATGTCCGCCGGTTGGAATCGCAGCTGGTCGCACATCTGCTGGACTCGGCGACCGTCGTGTGCGCCACACTGACCGGACTCAATGCCGAACTGCTTGGCGAGCGTGTCTTCGACTTGGTCGTCATCGACGAAGCGGCCCAAGCCACCGAACCGACGTGCTGGGTTCCGCTGCTCCGCGCGCGTCGACTTGTCCTGGCAGGCGATCATTGTCAGCTGCCGCCCACGGTGCTTTCCCACGAGGCCCGCAAGGAGAACTTTCACATCAGCTTGATGGAACGGTTACACGCGCTTTGCGGGGCGACGATTTCGCGGCGACTTATCACGCAATACCGCATGCACGAACAGATCATGCGGTTTTCATCTGACACATTTTACGAATCGTCGCTGATTGCTGCCGAAGCGGCTCGTCAACATCGGCTGACGGATCTTCCGCAGGTCACCCCCAGCTCGCTCACGCAAGCCGTACTGAAGTTTTACGATACGGCCGGTTCGAGTTGTGATGAACAAACGGAAGTGGAAGGATCCAGTCGTGAGAATCCCGGCGAAGCGGCGTTCGTCGCTCAACATGTTGCGGCTCTGGTTACGGCAGGAGTCGCCACGACGGAAATCGCGGTGATCACACCGTATGCCGCACAGGCCCGTCGGCTCCGCCAACTCATTCCCGATACAACAGTGGAAGTCGACACGGTCGATGGATTCCAGGGGCGAGAAAAGGAAGCGGTCGTCATCTCCCTCGTTCGATCCAATCCGCAGGGTGAGTTGGGCTTTCTTGCCGACACCCGCCGGATGAACGTCGCCCTCACGCGAGCGCGCCGCAGTCTGACGGTTTTCGGTGACAGCAGCACGCTTGCGAACCACGAGTTCTATGTTCGACTCCTGGAGTATTTCGAACATCAGGAGGCTTACGGCACCGTCTGGG
>DASRYX010000079.1:0-4761 GCA_035686985.1 Planctomycetaceae bacterium
CGAACATCGCGCGGTATGTGCACGTGTCGACCGACGAAGTCTACGGCAGTCTGGGATCGACCGGGCTGTTCACCGAAGAGACGCCGCTCGCCCCAAACAGTCCGTATTCGGCGAGCAAAGCCGCCTCGGATCTGCTGGTGCGATCGTACGTCCACACGTTCGGATTCCCCGGCATCATCACACGGTGTTCGAACAATTACGGGCCGTACCAGTTCCCGGAAAAGGTGCTGCCGCTGTTTGTTTCGAACGCGCTCGCCGATCTGCCGCTGCCGGTTTATGGGGCCGGGCAGAACGTCCGCGACTGGATTCACGTGCTCGATCATTGCCGCGGGATCAAAGCGGCGTGGCGAAACGGGCGACCGGGCGAGGTGTACAACTTCGGCGGCGGCTGCGAGTTGACCAACCTCGAACTGACGCACCGCCTGCTCGACGCCCTGGGCAAGCCGCGCTCGCTGATCCGGTTCGTCACCGATCGCCCGGGCCATGATCTGCGTTACGCGATCGATTTCTCCAAAGCGACGCGCGAACTCGGATGGTCCCCGCAGATCCAATTCGAAGACGGCTTGCTTGACACCATCGAGTGGTACCAATCGCATGGCGACTGGGTGAATCACATCAAATCCGGCACGTATCGGAACTATTACGCCCAGCAATACGGTACACGACTAGATGGAACCTGATCAAAAGTAGGGTGCGTCGAGACGCACCACGATTAGAGGCCGACCAAGTTTAAAGACGGTGCGTCGCGACGCACCCTACTGGACTATTACGCCCAGCAATACGGCACTCGGCAAACCCGACTCGATTTTTCGCACGGATTGTTGCGACAAGTTCTCTTCCCACGCGGCGATCGCCTCTCTATGATGTCGCATGGACGCTGGCCGATGGATCCGCTGAGGCTTTGAATGTCGTTCGTGCCGCGAGTCATGGCGCTGCTGCTCATGGGGGGAATGCTGCTCCCCAGTTGGGCGATGCGGGACTGCTGCTGCACGCGAAAGACAGTCTCCACAGTTCGCCCGTGTTGTGCCAAGCGCCTCGCCGCGGCGGCCGCGCCGCTCAGGAAGTGTTGCGCGGCTCGACTGAAGAAGACACCGGCGGCCGTCCAATCGGATCATGGTCCGTTGTGTCGCTGTGTCATCACGGCACCGACGGCCGCGGATCCAACCGCGTCCCGCCGTGTCATCGATTCCACAGAGACACCCACGGGCGAGTTCGCCACAATGGCACCGCCGCGCTTTCTGCTGCAGCCCGTTCTGGCCGTTGAGGCGCATCCTCAACCGCCACCGTTGCGGGCGGTCTCTTCGCAAATTGCGTTGTGCCGCTGGCGCGTCTAACCGCGCGCGGTCACTCCGTGTTCATGTTTGCGCGGTTCGACCACTGTGGTTGATCGCGAGGCTTCTGTCTGGTGTTTCTCCTTCCCTCGAAAGGTTTCCTCATGATCCGTGCATTGTGTCTCTCTGCCGCTGCTTTGATGATGTGTGCGTTCGCTGTTGCCGAAGATGCTGCGAAGGCCCCGGAACCGAAGTGTCCGGTCGCCGGCACTCCGATCAAGGCTGACAAGTTCACTGAGTACAAAGGCGGCAAGGTCAACTTCTGCTGCGACAACTGCAAGGGCAAGTTCACGGCCGATCCGGCCAAGTACGCTGTCGCGGCGAACCTGCAACTGGCGCAGACCGGCCAGGCGAAGCAGGAAAAGTGCCCGATTTCCGGGGCTGCCCTCGACGCCACCAAGACCACGGAAGTCGCCGGCGTGAAGGTGACGTTCTGCTGTGAAAAGTGCCAGGGCAAGGTCGCCGGTGAAAAAGACGCTGCCAAGCAGAAGGAACTCGTCTTCAGCGACACCGCGTTCGACAAGGCCTTCAAGGTCACCAAGAAGTAAGCGTCATCGCGAAACACACTTCGCGAATGATGTTTGTAGAAGCCCAGGGGAGCGCAACCCTTGGGCTTCTTGCTTTGATATACTGCAGGAACACCAATGACGGAGACCGACATGAGATGGGGTTCGATGCAGTGCGCACAGATGGTCGCCCTGTGCGCCGTGTTGGGAGTGTGTGGACCGTCCTCAGCTCAGGACGCCGGTCCCGATTTCAACCGCGATGTCCGACCGATCCTGTCGCAGTTCTGCTTCAAGTGTCACGGTCCCGATGACGGCAAGCGCGAAGCGGGCCTGCGACTCGATGTGCGGGACGCCGCGCTGGCGGTTCTGGAAAGCGGCACCGTCGCCATCAAGGCCGGCAAGCCCGATCACAGCGAACTGCTGCGGCGCGTGGAGACCATCGATACCGACCTGATCATGCCGCCGGTGTCGTCGAACATGACGTTGTCGGCGTCACAGAAGAAAACGCTGCGGGACTGGATCGCCGCCGGCGCGAACTACACGCCGCACTGGGCCTACGTCGCGCCGAAGCCATCACCGCTCCCGCAGGTCACGCAGACCCTCTGGCCGCGGAATGAGATCGATGTCTTCATCCTGGCGCAGCTGGAAAAAGAAGGTTTGAAACCGTCGCCGGAAGCGGATCGCTATGCTCTGATTCGCCGGGTCTCACTTGATCTGCTCGGGATCCCGCCGACGGTCGAAGAGGCGGATGCCTTTGCCCGGGACACCGATCCGCTGGCGTATGAACGGCTCGTCGATCGCCTGCTCGCCTCACCACAGTACGGCGAGCGCTGGGCGCGGCGCTGGCTCGATCTCGCGCGGTACGCCGATACCAATGGTTACGAAAAAGACCGCGTGCGATCGATGTGGCCGTATCGCGACTGGGTGATCAAGACCCTCAACGCCGACATGCCGTACGACCAGTTCACCGTGGAACAGCTCGCGGGAGATCTGCTCCCGAACGCGACGCAATCCCAGCAGATCGCGACGGGGTTTCATCGCAACACGATGATCAACGAAGAAGGGGGCATCGACCCGCTCGAGTTCCGCTTCCATGCCATGACCGACCGCATCGCCACGACGGGCGCGGTGTGGCTCGGGCTGACCGTCGGTTGTGCCCAATGTCACACGCACAAGTACGACCCGATCTACCACACGGACTATTACGGATTGATGGCGTTCCTCAACAACGCCGACGAACCGGAGATGGACGTGTGGAACGACGCGTTGCGAGCGGAGCGCCAGCGGCAGGAAGCCGAGATCGCCGCCCGCGAGGCGTCCCTGCCCGAACGGTTTCCGCCGAGCGATGAATGGAAATGGTTCACGCCGACGCTGGTCTCCGCCGAGTCCACGCATCGCGCTGAACTGAAACCGCAGTCCGACGGCGCGATTCTGGTGACCGGCAATCCCTCGGAGACCGACACATACACGGTCAAAGTGAAAACGGAGGACGCGACGATCGGGGCGCTGCGTATCGAAGCGCTGACCGATCCGTCACTGGGGAACAAAGGTCCGGGCCGCACACCGCATGGCAATTTCGTGTTGACGGAAGTGAAGGTCAACGTCGTCAAACCAAATGAACCCGCGGCCCCGGTCAAACTGGCGATTGCGACCGCAGATTTCGCCCAGGAGCAGTTTCCGGGGGCGAACGCGATCGACGGCCAACTCAAAAGCGGCTGGGCGATTCACGGCCCCGGCGAATGGAACGTGAACCGCACGCTGATTATCACGTTCGCTGAGCCGATCACTGTCCCTGTGGGAACCGAGTGGAACATCACGCTCGACCAGCAGCACGGCAGCCACCACACGCTCGGCAAATTCCGCGTCGCGCTCGGTCAACCGGGCAGCCCGTTGCCAGTGGAAGCGCGGCGGATTCAACATCGTCAGGAAAAATTCGCCGCGTGGGAAAAAGATCAATCGGCCAAAGCCGTCGCATGGACACCGCTGCTGCCGACGCGCTGGAAGACCACGTTGCCCAAGCTGGAATTGCTCGACGATGGCTCGCTGCTGTCCTCGGGCGATCTCACGAAGCGCGATGTCTATGAGTTAACGTTCGGACCCGAACTCGCCGGGGCGACCGCGATCCGCATCGAAGCACTGCCGGATGATCGTCTGCCGAAGCAGGGCCCCGGTCGTGTGTACTACGAAGGCCCCTTTGGCGATTTCTTCCTGAGTGAACTCGAACTCGATGCCGAGACGAAGCCGTTGTCGTTCGCCAATACGGCGCAGACATTCGCGAGCGGCAACTCCACCGCGGCGATGGCGCTGGACAAAAACCCGCTCACCGGCTGGGCCATCAACGGCGGTCAAGGGAAGCCGCATGTCGCCGTCTTCGCACTGGGTGATACCGTTCCCGCAGCGAAAGAGTACACGCTGCGGATGATCTTCGAACGGTATTATGCCGCGGGATTGGGTCGGTTCCGCGTTTCGATGACGACCGATCCCAAAGCGAAAACACCGACAGCGCTGCCGGCTGAAGTCGAAGCGCTGCTCATCAAGCCGACGGAACAACGCACCGAGGCCGACAAGGCCGCGCTACTCATGGCGTTCTGCCGCGTGGCCCCGGAGCTCGCCGGGGAACGTGCGGCGATTGACGAACTTCGCAAGAAGCTGCCCGCGCCACCGACCTCGCTCGTCTTTCAGGAACGTCCCGCCGACAACCCGCGCGAGCAGCGCCTCTACAAGCGCGGCGAGTTCCTACAACCACAGCAAGCTGTCGCCGCTGGGGTGCCGGGTTTTCTGCACAGTCTGCCCAAGGGAGCCGACACCAACCGCCTCACGTTCGCGCAGTGGCTGGTTGATTCCCGCAACCCACTCGTCGGCCGCGTGACGGCGAACCGTCACTGGCAGGCCTTCTTCGGCCGTGGGCTGGTCCGCACGATGGA
>DASRYX010000080.1:0-2275 GCA_035686985.1 Planctomycetaceae bacterium
AGCGAAGACCGCGGCGACCGCCAAGGCCATGCTCGCCAAGCTGCCGTCTTAACTGTGTGTGTTTCCTGAAGAAGCCCAGCCATCGCATGGCTGGGTCTCTTTTCACTCACGGCCCGCCCAGTTCCTGCACCAGAATCCGCAGGAACGGCTCGACATCGGTGACGAGTCCGATGGACTGAAACGTCCCGCGGTCGGCGAGTTTCGTGACGGTCGCGGGGTTGATGTCGACGCACACGACCTTCACCTTCGACGACAGCAGATTTCCCACCGCGATCGAATGCAGCGTCGTGGCGATCATCAGGCAGAACGTCACGTCCTGCACGAGGTCGCGCATCTTAGCCTGCGCGGCCAGCGTGTCCGTGATGACATCGGGCAGGGGACCATCGTCGCGAATGCTGCCCGCCAGCACGTACGGAATGTCGCGCTGGATGCACTCGTACATGATGCCCTGCGTGAGCACCCCCTGATCGACCGCGGCCCGAATGCTCCCCAGACGGCGGATCCGGTTGATCGACCGCAGGTGGTGCTCGTGGCCTTCTTCCGTGCCGCCGCCGTGCTCCATCGAGATGCCCAGGCTCGTGCCGTAGAACGATTGCTCGATGTCATGCGTCGCCAGCGCATTGCCCGCGAAAAGGACGTCGACGTAACTCTTCTTGATCATCCAGCTCATCAGCTCGCGGCTGCCCGTGTGCACCACGGCGGGCCCGGCGACGATGAGGATTTTGCCATCCCCGCGCGCCGCCGCCCGCATCTGCTGGGCGATCTCGCGAACGGTCACATTCTTCGGTTTTTCGCTGGAAACAGCACTGTTCATGAAGCCGAACGCATGTCCCCGTTCAATGTCGCGTCCGACCGGTTGAACCCGCGTGCCTAACCGCCCCACGATGATCTGATCACCGCAGCGAATGTCCACCATCGGGATGCAGACCGCACTCGCCTTTGCGGCGTCAACTTTGATTCCGCAGTCCATCTCCTGCCGGTCCACGGGCACCCAATGTCCGTTGATGCGGACCTCGGTCGGCTCGTTGGTGGTGGCGTAGAAGCCCTCGGGGAACGCTCCGTCGATATCCGCGGTGACCAGTCGACAATCCTGGTGGGTCACCGGTACTGCGCCATGCTGGCCGATCGCCACCAGAATGGTTTCGAGGCATTCTTCGGTTGGTGCTCGCACTTCCAGCCGGACGTAGCTGGGGTCGTGCCGATGATGGCCGATGCGGATTTCCTGGCTTTCGTACTCGCCGCCGAGCGTGGTGATTTCGTCCAAGACCTTCGGCAGAATCAGGCTGTCGATAATATGGCCGCGAAGTTCAACCACTTCATGATATCGATGCGGACTGGTCGACGACCCGGACATGGCATTCCTTTCCCACAGTCTGCACGGCCGTGCGGATCGCACGTCTCTCGTAGCACCGGCGCGGTTCAAAGCGAACGAAAAGAATGCTCCGGAGCCGCCCGCAGGATGTCAAGCCGCCCGCTGATTCTTGCGGAACACGAATTGCGGTTTGTGTTTCCGTTTCGACTCGGCTTATCATACGCGGCAGAGACGAAGCCTTTCCGGGAGTCGACTGTTGCGGCGCGGCCCCACACGCGAATTGATCTCACTCGGTCTGATCGGGGCCGGTCCGTCATGGGAACGCCGCTACCGCGCCGCGGTGAAACGGCTCTCACATCGTCTGTGCATTCGCGTCGTCCATGATCCCGTTCTCGGCCGCGCACAACTGGCGGCTCAGGAGTCCGGAGCGGAAGTCGTCGCCGGCCTGAAACAGGCCCTTTGCCATCCCGGATTGAACGGCGTTCTTGTGCTGGACGCCGGATGGTATGGATTCGCCCCGCTTGAGTTCGCCTGCGAACATCAGCGTCCGGCATTTCTCGCGGGGAACTGGTCCAGCCCACCAAAAGACTGGTGGCAATGGCATCTGGCGGCGCAAGAGCGCGGCCTGATGTTTGTTCCCGAGTTGTCCTGGCGCTTTCAGCCATCAACGACACGCTTGCGGGAGCTGATCGCGTCTCGATTAGGGCCAGTGCGGCAGATTCACATCGAGATCAGTGTCCCGTCGGAGTCGGGGGCCGATGTGCTCACCAACGCCCTGGCCGGAGCTGTTGATTGGTGCGGTTACCTCTCCCGCCAGTCGCCCGACGTGTTCTCGTCAATTCACACGGCCAACGGTTCCGGCTCGGCATTTCAGCTGTCTTTCAGGCCGGATCTGCGGGGTGTCCAGCTTGAGCCCGCAAAGGTCGAGCTTGTGCAGAACCCGGGTTCCTGTCGTGAAGACGC
>DASRYX010000081.1:0-6272 GCA_035686985.1 Planctomycetaceae bacterium
AAATGTCCGTTGTGGCCGTACCCTGTCGCAGGCTTGCCGAACCGCAGTGATTCCATCTGCGATGCCCCGAAGTTCGGACACTGAAATGCCTGGTAATTCGTTTCCATGAACTTGGCGAGCGGCCCGCGGGTGAAGTCGAGTTGCTTCTCCGGCAAGGGCTCATCGAAGTTGACGGTGCCGAACCAATACTGCGCGGTTCCCTGTGGCCCGGAGAACGTCATCATGTTGTTCATCCGCGCGGTGTCTTCCACGATGTGCGGCACGAGATGCCCGGCGAAGACATCGCAGTAGTTGTGCTGCGCGAGCACGAGCTGCTTGAGACTGTTGCGGCACTGCGTCGTGCGGGCGGCTTCACGGGCCTGCTGCACCGCGGGCAACAAGAGCCCGATGAGGACGGCGATGATGGCGATCACCACCAGCAGCTCGATCAGCGTGAAAGCAGAACGCGCGCGGCGCGGCGTTCCCCGAGGGGAGAAAGAAGTCATCACGATCCGTTCCTTCGACGGAGCCGCGATTCGGCGCGAAGGACGACGACCGCACCCGGACGGGGGCAGCAACCGCCGGACACGAGGAACGTGTCACCGGGGTGGCCAAGTCGTGTCGGTCACGCAAAACGTTGGCGAAATGGTCGCGACTAACGGGCAGGTCTTCTGGCTTCCGGATCGATCTACTGCCTGCGCCTTCCCACGGATCATCCGCAGTGGCAATGCAGGGTTCGTCCCCGGTTACAGCGGCGGGACCGCGACGGATTCACACCGTCTTCCCTATTCTCCAACGGGCCACACGCCCGTCAGCACCCAAGTCAGGCAGCATCGTATCCCGCGCGGCCGGGAATGCAAGGGGCCATGCTCACATCGAGCGTAAGCCTTCCCGCAAAGCAATGACACTTTTTCCTGCGTTTAGCTTGATTGCATTCGCAACCTGAAATCTCTACGGTGGAAAACATCCCGATTCCGGGTGCCGGTCGGCCTATTTCGCAAAACATTTCTGTCTGAAGGGGGTTGTCGTGGACCGCTCCAGCCGCTCGCGGGGATTCACGCTCATCGAACTTCTCGTCGTGATTGCCATCATCGCGATTCTGATCGCCCTGCTCCTGCCCGCCGTGCAACAGGCCCGTGAAGCCGCCCGGCGAACCCAGTGCCGGAACCACCTCAAACAGTTGGGGCTGGCCCTGCACAACTATCATGACAACTTCAACGGTCTGCCGGCGGGCGAATATCGGCAGTCGACCACCGCGGACAAGGGCAACTGGACGTGGTCAGCGATGATCCTTCCTTACATGGATCAGGCCCCGCTCTATAACCAGTTGCAAGTGGGCACACTGCGGGTCGATCAGGCGCTGCAGAACACGACGACCCGCGTGCTGTTGCAGACGCCGCTGCCGGCGTTCCGCTGCCCGAGCGATGTCGCCCCGATGTTGAACACCGACGCACAGCGCTTGATTCAGGAAGCGAACAGCACCACAACCTATCCGATCGCGACATCAAACTATGTCGGCGTGAACAGCACCGGTACGCCGCGACCGAATTTCAACGCGGCGATCTCCGGCGCGAATGGCCCCAATGCCAACGCCAACGGCACGTTCTACCGCAACAGCCGGGTTAACTTTCGCGACATCCTCGATGGGACTAGCAACACCTTCGTGATTGGCGAGCGAAGCTGGGTGACTCCTTTCGGAGCCACGATCGTCCCGTCCGCGGGAATCGTGTTTGCCGTTCAGGACGGCGGCGGTGCCGTCAACGGCGGCATCGCAGCGGCCCTCGGCACCGGCTTCCGCAAGCTCAACTGCAAGGACAATATCGGCGAATGCCGCCGTGCCTTCACCAGCAACCACACCGGCGGGGCACACTTCCTGTTCCACGACGGAACCGTGAAGTTCATCTCCGAAAACATCGAGCACAACACGGACGACACCACGAACGCCGGCGTTAATCCCGTGAACTCGGTTTACGAGTACTACATGGCGATTCAGGACGGCCAGACGATTGGCGGCAACTGAACCCGCCGGCTATTTCTTGTCCGGCCAGGCCGCGCCGGCTTTGATCCATTTTTCCATCGCGGCGATTTCGTCGTCCGCGAGCTTCCGGTCCGGCGGCATTTGAAAGCGGCCGTATCGGATGGCGTCCAGCAGCAGGCTCTCGCCCGGAGTCTCGGAGTTGTACGCCGGTCCCGATTCACCCCCGGTCAGAAAGCCGTCTTTGGTATCGAGCCGCAATCCGGATTTCTGCTTGTCCGGTCCGTGACAGCGGTGGCATTTTTCTATCAGCAAGGGGCGAATGGTTTTCTCGAAGAAGTCGAGTTGCGCTTTGGTCGGCTCCGCGGCAACCGCCGCGCGTGTCGAAATGATCAGAACGACGATGACACTGAAAAATCGCATCGAAACACATTGCATGAGAGCGAAGAGACCCAGCCTAGCAAAGGCTGGGCTTCCAGGAAGGAACATTACTTCGTGGGGCGTTCGGCTTTGACGCCGTAGACGAGCACGTCGTCGAAGTTTCCGGTGTCATCGAACGAGCCGATGCCGACCTGGCCCCAGGTGAACGTCTTGTCGACGGCGGTCATCACCGGGGTGTCCATGTTGTCGAAGAAGACGTCGATCTTGCCGCTGTCCACGTCACGCACGATGCGGGCATGATGCCAGGCGTTGTCCCATGGCGTGCCATCGGTCGTCTTCGTCGAGATCTTTTTCCGCGGCTCGTTGTTCACGATGAAGATCTGGTTGGCGTGATCGTCCGTCTTCTGACCGAAATGCACGTAGTACATATGGGCCAGGTCTTGGTAACCGAAAAAGAGGCACAGGCTGCGATGCGGATAGTCCCGCGCGGTGGACTGCAGCTTCACATCAAGCACACAGCTGCCGACCACAAGGTCCTTGATCACCGCGCGGTTGAACGGGGAACGGACCGGTGTCTGCACCTTGCTTTGCTCGAACTGATTGAAGACGGCGTTCCCGTCCTGATCAACGAATCGCCACGCCTTGGGATCGGCGAGTTCCCACTTCGTGGCATCCTTTGTCGCGAAGGTTTCTTCGAGCAGCAGCGGATGCCCCAGCAGCGTCGGCGGTGCGGCCGAAACGACATTGGCCGAAAGAAACACAACGCCGATCGTCAACAGACAACGAGCCGACGGTCCCAGGCTTGCATGCATGGATGTCACTTCCAGAGAGTGCCGAACGAAGTGTCAATTCTTCGGTGAGGATTCCGGCTCACGCGGCCGGTCTTCGCGGGGTCCGGGTTCGGGTGGACCGTCTTCACGCGGACCACCGCGTCGTGGACCTCCGGGCGGAAAGAAGCCACCCCCTTCACCCGGCCGCGGACCACCCCGGCTGCCGCCGCGCATGAACCCATCCACCGGGAACGCCTTCTGGATCGCCTCGCGGATCGAATCCAACCGCTTGCGCTCCGGCGAGTCATTCAGCGTATCGAAGTACTTGCGGAGCAATTGCTGCTTCAACTGGTTGGAGGGGAGTTGCGTCAGCTCCTGCCGTTCCGCCGCGGATTGCTTGACGAAGACATCGCGCAGCTGCTCGGCGGTCGGATAGAATTTCTCGATCTCTTTCCACACCAGGCCTTGCAGCGTCCACGCCATCCGCCAGCGCAGTTCCTGCTTTCGGGAGACAGCGTCTTTCGCTAGCAGCTTCCGGCGGGACTCTTCCGTCAGCACTTCGACAATGCCTTCGAGAAGCTCGTCATCCGGAAACTTCATCGCCCCGCCGAGTTGTTCCCCGGTCTGCGAGACCGTGCGGACGTATTTTTCGACGAGAAGCGGGGTGCCGCGATCGACTTCATACTTCGCCGTCGTCGGCAAGCGGTCATACAGGTAGTGATAGATCGCGTCCATGTCCACTTCGGAAAGCGGCATCGGCCGGCTTTCGGGCTTCATGCGTTTCAGATCGAGGTTCAGGTCGAACAGCTCCATGTCGCGCTGCGCGTCCTGATCACTTTTGAATCGCATGACGAGGGCGATCCGGGCGGCGTTATCTTGCGCGGATTGAAGATCATCGCGCTGGCCGAGCGTGAGCGTCTGCAGCCACGTGTAGTACGTTTCGAGCGTGGTGCGCGTGGAGGCCGAGGCCGTGGCGATTTGCTGATGCAGTTCCCGCAGCGCGGCTTGCCGATCGGGCGGCAGCTTCCGCCATTGCTCGCGATTATGCACGACCAGATCGCGCTCACTGACCGTGAGGTTCGTTGCGGCCCGGTAAAGCGCGGCGCGTTGCGATTCTCCCGGTGCCGGCGCGATGACGCCCGCTTCGACCTCGCGCGCGGGCTTCGTATCCACCGGCGCGTTGAACGTGCCGAGCCGCTGAAGCTCATTGACGAAGCTCATCGACCCGATTTCCTGATACAGGTCGAGCGACTTGATCAACTCCAGGTCGGTCAGCAGGTCGTCATGGGGGTTGGGAATCGCCTTCGTCGTGACAACGTAACCTCCGGCGGCGGAGGCCAGCAGCACGGCGACCCAGACAACAGCAACCACGGTCTTTTGCACGTACGCGAACCACGGTTGATCGGTCACGTTCGTGCGGACTTCCGAGACCCGCAGTGTCGTCAGCGTCCGTTCGGTGAAGGTCTCGCTGGCGTTGGGCTTCGGCAGCAGGTCGAGCAGTTCCCACGTGCGGGCGAGTGCTTCGACTTCGTGCCGGGCGACCTCGCTCTTCGCGAGCACCTGATCGATGTACTGCGTCGTGTCTTCTTCGAGTTCCCCGTCCAGATAAGCGACGAGGTTATCCCGCTGTTCAGCGTTGAGTCGCAGTGCACGGTCCATGGTCAAATTCACAGGGGAAAGGACGGACAACGATCCGAAATGGGCTATTTGCCCAGCTGCATGTAAGGTTCCAGGACGACGCGAAGGTTTTCTCGCGCCCGTGACAACAACGACTTCACTGCCTGCGGCGTGAGTTCCATCGCATCGGCAATGTCCTGATAACTCATGTCTTCGAACTTGTGGAGCAGCACGGCGATCCGCTGGCGATCGTTGAGTGTGTCCAGGGCACCTTTCACGATAGTCAAAAGCTCGGTCTTGTCGAGCAGCCGCGCGGGCATCAAAGCGGACTTCTCGGCCGCCAGTTGCTCGGCGGGCCTTGGACCAAGCGGGCCCGAATCGCTTCCTGCAAACGCCGTTTCTTTTCTGCGTCCCTGATCGCGTCGCGAGTTGCTCGCGAGGTTATTCGCAATGCGGAACAACCACGTGGAAAACCGGGCCGTAGGCACATACCCGTGACGAGCGCGGTAAATCCGCAAGAACACTTCCTGAGCCAGATCCTCGGCGGCCTCCTGGCTGCCGACAATGTGGAAGAAAATGTTGATCAACCGATCCTGATAGGCTTTCACCAATTCGCTGAAGGCCGCTTCATCCCCGTCCTTGGCGCGCAGCATCAGCTGCACCTCGGGATCGTGCAGATATCCCGAGGACTCGGTGGACGGCGGTGGCGGGCTGTTCAATTGAGGCACAAAACAGTCATCAACAACACATCCCCAATTCGGGGAACGAGTTATCACTGCGGATTGAACACGGCCGGCGAAAGCAGGTTTCGGTCCAATCGCGACAAACCACACATGCCAGACAAAATGAGTATAGCCGCATCCTGGACACGCGGGAATTGTGTCGACCGCGGAAACCGCCGGCTCTCCACCGGCGTGACAATTCCTTCATCTTCTTTTCAGGTTGCCGCTTATTGCGCCTTCGGCACCATCGTCTTGCGGAGATTCATCGGCAACTCGCGCTTCTGCAGTTCCTCGTCGATCACCGGCGATGCCGCGGTCAGAACTGTGTTGCTAGGAAACTTGATCTGGCGGCCATCTTTCAGAGTGATGTCGTAGCCGATGTACCACTTCTGCCCGAATGACAGGTCCTCTTTCATGACCTTGGTGACTTCGCGGATGTCGGACCAGGCGATGTCCGCGTTGTACTGCTGGTGCGACCATTCGCGGCGGTGCTTCCATTCCGTCTCGGTCAGCTCGACCCGCTCGAAAATGATCTGCGGGGCGACCACGAAGAACATGACCGGCGCGGCGATCAGCAGAATGATCGCGCCGCCGGCATCCCGCAGCCACTTCCACGCCAGCACGGCGAACAGCAGCGGCAGGACCGCAAACAGAACGACGAAGAACCACGCGACCGCGCCGTAACGGAAAACGTGATCAGCACCCTGCTGGATATGAACGGTCTGCACAAACAACGACTGCAGAAACAGCAGCAGCGCAAACCCAATGGCAATGAGAAGTCGGAACATGGAACGACCTCACGCGTCTCAAAACGAGAAACCCGGAGAA